>CAMCXW010000024.1 GCA_945883625.1 Spirosoma fluviale | reverse complement strand
ACCCTCATCATACTTTTCGTTTACATAGTGAATCGTAATACCGGATTCTTTTTCTCTTGCGGCGACTACCGCTTCATGAACAAAATGGCCATACATGCCTTTTCCGCCAAATTTTGGAAGGAGCGCCGGGTGTAGGTTGATGATTTTTTGTGGATATGCTTGTACAAATTCGGAAGGGATCAACCATAAAAAACCTGCCAAAATCACCCAATCCGTATGTAAAGATTGAATTTTTCGCAAAACTGTTCCGTTTTTGTACTCCTCGCGGGTAAATAAACTACACGGAATTTGAAGACGTTCTGCTCGTTGCAAGACTCCGGCTTCCGGATTATTACAGAAAATATGGGTGATTTTTACTTCGTTAGAACTCTTGAAATGTTCGATGATTTTTTCGGCGTTAGAGCCGGAACCGGAAGCAAAAATGACGATATTTTTCAATGGGGCTAAATTTATTTTAGCAAATTTAAGGCATATTCAGGAACCTTTCGGGATTTGTCTTAGTTTTGTTTCCGTTTGAGACTTCAGTTATGAAAATAGGAATCATTTGTTATCCAACCTATGGAGGCAGCGGTGTTGTGGCGACCGAGTTAGGGAAAGCACTCGCAGCGGTAGGGCATGAGGTACATTTTATTACCTATACACAACCGCCTAGACTTGACTTTTTTAGCGAAAATATCTTCTACCACGAAGTTTCTGTGGCATCCTATCCCTTGTTTGAATATCTACCTTATGAGTCTGCTTTGGCTTCAAAAATGGTGGATGTAACTGTAAATGAACAATTGGATTTACTTCATGTCCATTACGCGATTCCACATGCGTCGGCTGCTTATTTAGCGAAACAAATTTTAAAATATAAAGGGATTCATGTGCCCGTAATTACGACTTTGCACGGTACCGATATTACGTTGGTTGGTCGTGATCCATCCTTTGAGCCCGTGGTTACGTTTTCGATTAATGAATCAGATGGCGTCACGGCGGTTTCGGAAAGCTTACGTAATGACACGTATTCATCGTTTGAAATTTTGAGTGCCATTGAGGTTATCCCTAATTTTATTGATTTAAAGCGCTTTCACAAGCAACCTAAAGAGCATTTTAAATTGGCTATTTGCCCAAATGGCGAAAAGCTATTAATGCATACGTCTAATTTCCGGAAGGTTAAACGAATTCAAGATATTATTCAGGTTTTTGCCAAAGTTCAAAAGCAAGTTCCCGCCAAATTATTATTGGTGGGCGATGGCCCCGAGCGTTCAGGCATGGAAGCTTTATGCCGCGAATTGGGTGTTGCATCTGATGTTCGATTCTTGGGTAAATTAGATACGATTGAAGAAGCCTTGTCATTGGCAGATCTGTTTTTTTTAACATCAGAAAAGGAAAGTTTCGGTTTAGCGGCTTTGGAAGCGATGGCGTGTGAAGTGCCGGTTATTTCATCCAATGCCGGAGGAATTTCGGAGGTAAATATTCATGGTGTGACTGGATTTGTTAGTGAGATTGGGGACATCGATGATATGGTTTCGAATACGCTAATGATCTTGACCGATGAGGTTTTACTGACGCAAATGAAAGCGAATGCTTTAGTAAGGGCGAAAGATTTTTCATTGGAAAAAATTCTTCCTATGTACGAGCGCTACTATGAAAAAATAGTAGGTCAAAGCTGGAAATTTCCAACTCAAAAGTTTACAGATGCTGAATAAGCGTCACGGTGCTGGTGTCTGTGGTGAGTGCTAATAATTCCTTTACTGATTTTCTTAAGATGGGATGCAGGGTATTAGGGGCAATTTCAACCAGTGGTATTAAGATAAATTTTCGGTCTTGTATCCGAGGATGTGGAACCGTTAAATGCGGTGTATTTACCTGTTGATTCCCGAATAATAACAGGTCCAAGTCAATGCTGCGCGGCCCCCATTTTATATCTCTTACCCGACCAAAATGTAGTTCTATAGCCAATAAATTCGTTAAAATTTCTTTCGGATTTTGCGTGGTTTCAATTTCAATTACCTGATTCAGGAAGTCGGCCTGATCCGTCATTCCCCATGCGGCGGTCTGATACAAGCTCGATTTTTGTAGTATTTGCCCAATTTTTTTTTCAATCAAAGGGTATGTCTGTTCAAAAATTTCCCGTGTATTTCCTAGATTGCCACCCAAAGAGAGGAATGCGGTCATGCTGCTGAATTTATTTGCCAACAAACATACACATTTTTATGCCGAGGGATTATACGTTTGAGGATCTAAAGCCTGGGATTTTATTGCTGGCTGAACCATTTTTGGACGAGCCTGCTTTTCATCGTACGGTGATTTTGTTGTGTGAGCATACCTCTTCGCATTCGTTTGGCTTAGTTTTGAATCATCCGCAAGATGCGATTTTGGATTCGATTCGCGAGGAGAAGGTGATGGAGGAGATTCCCTTGTATACTGGCGGCCCTGTCGACCAAACGATTTTACAATTCATTCACCGCAGGCCAGATCTTATTTCAGGTGGTCAGGAGATTTTACCTGGGTTGTTTTGGGCCGGTGATTTTGAACAGGCGATTGAGGCGATCATCAATCAGCAAATTGAATTTAAAGATATTAAGTTTTTTGTGGGCTATTCGGGGTGGTCGGCAGGACAGCTCGAGCGCGAGGTGAAGTCAGATTCCTGGATTTTGGAGCCGGCGACGCTAGACTATGTATTCGATGAAACGCCCGAATCCTTGTGGCGATTAGTGCTTTATCAAAAAGGTGGTAATTATCGAATTTTATCAACTTATCCAGACGACCCCACCCTCAATTAACCTACCTTTGGCAATCCTCCAAGGTTTGCCAAAGGTAAGGGGGAATTAGCTGATTCGAGCCCAGTTCGTCGTCTCTTTTCGTTGATGCATTACTTGCTCCCGAATCATTACATGCTTGTCTAATGCGAGATGTGGATCACTTGCTAAAATCGCCATCGCCGTTTCTCTGGCAACCTTTAAAATTTCCCCATCCGTCGCCAAATCCGCAATCATCAAATCTATCGCCCCACTTTGACGCGTTCCTGAAATATCCCCTGGTCCACGCAACTGCAAATCAACCTCCGCAATCTCAAATCCATTATTCGTGCGCACCATGGTTTCGATGCGTTTTTTGGTGTCCACCCCTAGCTTATATCCGGTCATTAAAATGCAATAACTTTGATCCGCACCTCGGCCAACCCGCCCGCGCAACTGATGCAATTGTGATAATCCAAAGCGCTCCGCACTTTCAACAATCATAATAGAGGCATTCGGGACGTTCACACCCACCTCAATCACCGTCGTCGCCACCATGATCTTTGTCTCATGTTTGACAAAACGCGCCATCTCAATATCCTTATCAGCCGGCTTCATTTTCCCATGCAAGATTCCCAATGGCACCTCCGGAAACGCCCGCGAAATACTTTCATACCCATCCATCAAATCCTTGAAATCCATCTTCTCAGACTCCTCAATCAGCGGATAAACGATGTAGACTTGTCGGCCTTTATCCAACTCACTCTGAATAAACGCAAACACTTGCAAGCGATGCGAATCAAAACGATGCGTCGTCTGAATCGGCTTACGACCCACGGGCAATTCATCGATAATAGACACATCCAAATCACCATAAAGCGTCATGGCTAAGGTCCTTGGAATTGGAGTCGCGGTCATCACCAATACGTGTGGGTGTGTCACCTTATTTTTATCCCAAAGTTTGGCCCGTTGGGCCACACCAAACCGATGTTGCTCATCAATAATACACAGGCCTAAATTTTTAAATTGGACCACATCTTCGAAGATGGCATGGGTGCCCACTAATATATTCAGATCCCCAGATTCAAGTCCTTCATGTATCCCCACGCGATCTTTTTTCTTCACAGAACCAGTTAATTTGGCAATGGTAATGCCCAATAAATCCGCAAATTTCTTTAGCCCTTGGTAATGTTGGTCTGCCAAAATCTCCGTTGGCGCCATAATACACGCCTGTGCCCCATTGTCGATGGCGAGTAGCATGGAAATGAAGCCAACAATCGTTTTGCCTGAGCCCACGTCCCCTTGGAGCAGTCGGTTCATTTGTTTGCCCGACCGCATATCTTGAAAGATTTCACGAATCACTTTTTTCTGTGCCTCCGTCAAATCAAAAGGCATGTGCTCTTGATAAAAGGTGGTAAGTAAGGCTGCGGAAGCAAAAATTTGACCTGGAAATGTTTCTTTCCGGACCAAATTCTGTTTGATCAACCGCAATTGGTTGTAAAATAATTCTTCGAATTTAAGTCTTCTGCGTGCCTGACGAAGCCAGTTTTCAGATTGAGGTAAATGAATATGGTAAAGCGCCTCTTGCTTGGAAATCAGTTTGAATTGCTGAATGATGTCCGCCGGAAGCGTTTCGCGGATATAGGGAAATGCCGTGCTCAACAGGTTTTTCTGCAATCCGGCAATCACTTTACTATCAATGTATTTTTTCCGGAGTTTCTCAGTTAAAGGATAAATGGGCTGGAAGTTTTTCTCAGCATGCTGAACACCTTTATACACCTCCATCTCCGGATGGGTCATCTGTAATTGCCCATTGAAACTAGTTGGCTTACCATAAAACAGGTAATCTTGTCCAGAAACCAGTGATTTTTCTAACCATTTAATTCCTTGAAACCAAACCAATTCAATGCACCCGGAGGCGTCACAGCATTCGGCAACAATCCGCTGACGTGCGCCACTGCCTATTTTTTCTTTATACCGAATGCGCGCAATAAATTGCGCATGCTCCATTTGATCGCTGATTTCGGCAATTGAATGGACAATCGTCCGATCTTCGTAGCGAAAAGGAAAATATTGAATTAAGTCGGCATACGTAAATAACCCCAACTCCGTTTGTAACATAGGTAGCCGTGCGGGCGTCATGCCGCGCAGGTTGGCTAAATCTGTTTCAAAAAAATGGGTCGAAGACATGGGGCAAAAATTTTGTGAATTTAGGTATATTTACAAAACCATTGATGCGAATTCGAAAATCGTTCGCAGGTATGACCCAATTTAATTGTCTCTTATGCAAAAATTAATCTGGCTGTTCTGTTTGTTAAACCTACCAGGTTTTGTTTTTGGGCAGTTCGAAGCCTGCTATGTTGTCACCGAGCCTAAACTAATTACATACGCAGATCAAACAGATCGATTGGTTTCCATCGTTGTTAATGGTTCAATAAGTGCAAATTCGTATTGGGTTTGGTCCTCAAATCCAATGAATCAGCCTATTCCTGAAAAAAGTAAATTTATTGTTCAATCGACAAATTCATTTGCTGGAGCAGTCGATTTGGATGTAATTAAAAATACATATGGCTCCTCCTTGTTTGATGAGAAGTTTTATGTTCATCAATACATCATTAATCCAGACGGCAGCAAATCACCTTGTCCTTTGCCTCCAGGCGCAAGCGAAGCGTCATCTGTTCGCGTTAAAGTATTTCCTCGCGTAAAGACTTACGAGGCGATAACACCCAACGACGACGATCTTAATGATTACCTCGAAATTGAAAATCTAGATCAATATTTGTTTGCCACAGTAAGGATTTTTGACCGTTGGGGTCAGCTCATCATTGAGCGAGTAGGCTTCGATTACTACGAAAAAATAGATAAATCCAAAGCCAATAAAGCCGGTAATATGAAAGCCTTCAACGGATATTTAAATGGGAAAACATTGCCAAGTGGCGTGTACATGTATTCCATCAAGCCTGACGAGGACTATCCAGAAATCATCGGTTCCGTGACCGTCATCCGCTAACATGAAAAGTTTTTTAGATCAACACATGCAATCCGAGGGCTTTGTCGTTAGCAAAGTGGAAGACCTGTTGAATTGGGCTCGTGCCAGTTCGCTTTGGCCGATGAGCTTTGGTTTGGCATGTTGCGCGATTGAGATGATGCAGGCGTTTGCGTCCAATTACGATTTAGATCGTTTCGGCGTTTTCCCACGACCTTCCCCACGTCAGTCTGATGTGATGATTGTTGCCGGAACAGTAACATTCAAGATGGCGGATCGGATTCGTCGACTCTACGAGCAGATGCCTGAACCGCGTTATGTGATTTCGATGGGCTCATGTGCCAACTGCGGTGGTCCGTATTGGGAACATGGCTATCATGTAGTGAAGGGAGTTGACCGCATTATTCCTGTGGATGTCTATGTGCCTGGCTGCCCGCCGCGTCCAGAAGCTCTATTAGGTGGTGTCTTGAAATTGCAAGAAAAAATTAACCGGGAAACCCTCGTGGTTCCGCAACGAATCCTAGATGCAATTAGCTGAAATACCTGAGTTGATTCGCCTACATACCCATGCTGAATGCAGCTGGGATGATAAAAACGCGCAGATTACTGTTGGTGCAAATGATCTCGTGGCCACTTGTGACCTCTTATGGCGTCATCCAGAAACCTATTTCGATTCATTGTCATGCGTAACGGCCATTGACTTAGGTCCTGAACAAGGCCAAATCGAAGTGATCTATACCTTATATTCCATTCCCAAACACGTCACTGTGCACCTGAAGGTCGTGGCAGAAAGAGATAAAGCCGAGATTCCATCCGTGAGTTCGATTTGGAAAACGGCCGACTGGCATGAGCGGGAGGCGTATGATTTGGTGGGCGTGCAATTTGTGAATCATCCGAATTTGATACGAATTCTATTGCCTGCCGACTGGGAAGGACATCCCTTGCGCAAAGATTATGTGGAGCAAGAACGTTATCACGGCATTCAGGTAAAATATTAATATGAAAATCGCGGGCTTCACATTTATTCGGAACGCCGTTCAAAACGATTATCCGATCGTTGAAGCCATCACCTCAATTCTGCCTATTTGTGATGAATTTGTGGTCGCAGTTGGGAAATCGGACGATGCGACTTTGGTATTAATCCAATCGATTCCTTCCGATAAAATTCGAATCATTGAGACCGTTTGGGATGACCAGCAGCGCGAGGGTGGGCGCACGTTTGCGCTCGAAACCGACAAAGCTTATCAAGCGATTTCACCTGACACGGATTGGGCTTTTTACATCCAAGGAGATGAATGTGTGCACGAAAAGGATTTGTCGGCAATCCAACAAGCCATGGAAACCTATGCGACTGATTCCAAGGTGGAAGGCTTACTTTTTCACTACAAACATTTCTATGGGTCCTATAATTATGAAGCTGTTTCTCGCCGCTGGTATAGACGCGAAATTCGAGTAGTCAAGTATGCCAAAGGCATTCATTCCTACAGAGATGCGCAGGGTTTTCGTTTGAATGGGCGTAAGATTCAGGTCAAATTAATTCCCGCCACCATCTATCATTATGGTTGGGTAAAACCACCACAAGGGATGAGTAAAAAGGTACGCAATTTTCAGCAATTCTACCACGATGACGCCTGGTTAGAAACCCATGTGCCGGAGGATTTCACCTTTGATTTAAGCAATGCGGAGCGTCTGACACGCTTCGATGGAACGCATCCGGCTGTGGCCCAAAAACGAATTGACTCCATGCAATGGCCATTTCATTTTGATCCGGTAGCCTTGCGTCAGCGGATGAGTTTACGTCGGCAATTGCTCCAACAAATCGAAGATTGGACGGGCTGGCGGATCGGAGAATATTGTAACTATAAAATCATTTAGGTGAAGGTTCCTGTTTTTTTTGATGCCGAACGCTTAAAATACCCGAATACGGGGTTGTACCATTTTTGTCTTCAATTAGGTCAGGCAATTGCCAATCGATTTGCACTTACTTTTTTTACTTCGAGTGATGAAATGAGTCCGCGTGTTCCTGTTTACTTTTGGAATAAATGGTGGCTTCGGCCTGTGAGCGGATCCTACATTTGGCATGCAACGCATCAGGATACGGAATACATGCCCACAGGTTCCGGTGCTTCGATTGTATTGACTATTCAAGACTTAAATTATTTGCATGATGGTCGGAAATCGGAAGCTAAAAAACAGCGATTCAAGGCGAAATTGCAAGCGAAAATAAATCGGGCTAATTACCTCGTATTTATTTCGGAATATACGCAGCGCGATGTAAAAGCGAATTTTGAGCTGGGTAATACGCCCCAAAAAGTTATCCTGAATGGGTGTAATTTGGCTGAAATTCCGGCTGATATACCTTTTCCTTTAATCGCAAATGGGTGTCCTTTTTTGTTTACCATTGGAACGATTGCGGAGAAAAAGAATTTTCATGTGTTGCCGCAATTGTTGGTTGGAAATGATCGATTATTGATCATCGCGGGCATCACCCAACAAGCCTATTATTTGGAAAAAATCAAGCAAGAAGCGCAAGATTTGGGCGTTTCAGATCGGGTAATTTTTGCCGGAGCAGTATCTGAGCAAGATAAAATGGCGCTTTATATGCATTGTGAAGCTTTTGTATTTCCCTCTTTAGCGGAAGGTTTTGGCTTGCCGGTGGTGGAGGCCATGCACCTCGGAAAACCGGTGTTTTTGTCTCAATTTACCTCGTTGCCGGAAGTGGGTGGACCAGAGGCCTATTATTTTACACTTTTTGATGGGGCTTCGATGCGCGAAACGCTAACGAAAGGCTTGCAAGATTATCAGGTAAATGATAAAAAACAGGCTATTCAGGCATGGTCCAAACAATTTGATTGGTCGGTGGCCGCAGCCAGCTACGTAGAAGTCTATGCCAAACTCGCCGAACGCATGTAAATGTGAAAATTGTCGTAATTTGCCTCAAATTTTGAATTAACTCCTTTGAAGACTTATTTACGCTTATTGTCTTATGCTAGTTCGATCCGAAAACATGTATTTCCATATTTCGGATTTTCGCTGCTAGGCAGTCTTTTTGGGATTTTGAATTTCACCTTATTGATTCCCTTGTTGAATGTTTTATTCAACCAAGCGTCTACGAGTCAAGCCGCTTTATATCGCTCGCTCCCGGAATTCTCGGTCTCGCCGAGTTATTTTTCATTTGTTTTCAATCATTATTTTTATGGGGCTTTAGTATCCTATGGCCGTTTGGGCGCGTTGCAATATGCCTGTGGCGCGATTATAACGTCTGTTTTATTAGCTAATGTCTTTCGGTATTTTTCGCAACGAATCTTAAAAACGGTGGAGGCGGATACCATCGCATCTTTGCGTCAAGCGGTATTCGAACGTGCCATACGCATGGATTTGAGTTATTTCTCGGAACAAAAGAAAGGAAACTTAATGTCGCGCTTGACAACTGATGTGCAGGAGGTTGAAAATAGTATCGGTCGGGCATTTACAGCTACGTTCAAAGAGATATTCACCTTGATTATGTTCTTCTTTTTCTTGGCAAGCATGTCGGTGAAATTAACTTTGTTTTCTTTACTCATTTTGCCTTTATCGGGTGGCGTGATTGCGTTAATTACACGTCGCTTGCGCCGTGCGGCCGGAGAGGTTCAACAGCATTTGAGTGGTATAATCAGTTTGTTGGATGAGACTTTTGGGGCGATGCGCGTTGTTAAGGCGTTTCGCGCAGAACCGGTGATGGATGCGAAATTTCAAGAAACGAATTTACGGTACCGTCATTCGTTGTTGCGCATGGTGTTTCGCCAGGAATTAACTTCGCCAGTTTCGGAGAGTTTGGGGGTTTTGGTAGTGACAGGAATTTTGATGTACGGGGGAATCTTAGTGATTTCGGGAGATGGCGAATTAAGTGCTTCTACGTTTATCGCGTTTATTGCCACGTTTTCGCAGGTCATGCGTCCAGCCAAAGTAATTGCGGATGCATTTTCGGGTATTCAGCGCGGAGTCGCTTCGGCAGATCGCATCATCGAAATTTTAGATACTGAATCGGAGATTCAGGTGCAAGACCCAGTCATTCCTGTTAAGTCATTTACGCAATCCATTCGTTTTGAATCCGTTGGCTTTGCGTATGTCCCTGGCCGTCTCGTTTTAACTGATGTTTCGTTTGAAATTCCAAAGGGCCAAACCATCGCGCTCGTTGGCGCTTCCGGCGGAGGGAAGTCGACACTTGCCGATTTATTACCACGGTTTTACGATGCAACTTCAGGTCAAATTACGGTTGACGGGGTGCCATTAAAACAAATTCCTTTGGAGGATCTACGTGCTCTCATGGGGATTGTGACGCAGGAATCCGTGTTATTTAATGATTCGATTTTCAATAATATTGCTTTTGGAACAGATGCCACGCTTGAGCAGGTTCAAGCGGCCGCGCAAATTGCAAATGCCCATGAATTTATTGAAGCGAGTGAGGATGGGTATGCGACTATAATTGGTGATCGAGGTTCTAAATTGTCTGGTGGGCAGCGCCAACGGATCTCCATCGCACGTGCAGTTTTGCGTAATCCGCCAATTTTAATTTTGGATGAAGCGACGAGTGCGCTCGACAATGAATCTGAAAAATTGGTCCAAGCAGCTTTAGGTAATTTGATGAAAAACCGAACAGTTTTAGTGATTGCACATCGCTTGAGTACGATCCAACATGCCGATCAAATTTTGGTGGTGGACCAAGGACAAATCGTCGAGCGCGGAACGCATAAAGAGCTCATTGCCATTCCGGATGGAGCGTATGCGAAGCTGAGCCAACTGAAATAAATGCTCCATATTTTGCGTTTTTCATTAGTTTTTCCGTGCATAAAAAACTAATTTGCACCCGTTTTTAACCCTTATTGAAGTATACAGACATGTCAACATCCCCATTAGCGCAACGCATTCAGGCCTTAGAAGAATCATCCACCCTAGGTATGACGAAAAAAGCGCGTGAACTCGCTGCACTAGGCCATAAAGTGATTAGTTTATCCGTAGGTGAACCTGATTTCAAAACGCCTGATCACATCTGTGAGGCTGCTAAAAAAGCAGTAGACGATGGTTTTCACGGCTATTCACCGGTTGCTGGTTATCCAGATTTACGTATGGCTATCGCGAATAAATTAAAGCGCGACAATAATTTAGAGTGGGGTTCAGAAAATATTGTGGTTTCTACAGGAGCTAAGCATTCATTAGCAAACGCAATTGCTGCTTTGATTAACCCTGGTGACGAAGTGATTATTTTTTCTCCATATTGGGTTTCATACTCTGAGATGGTGAAGTTGGCAGAAGGAACTTCTGTAATCGTTCAAGGGGCTTTTGACAATAATTTTAAAGTAACGCCTGAACAATTCGAAGCAGCTATTACACCAAATACAAAAATGGTGATGTTCGCTTCGCCAAATAACCCAACCGGTTCCGTTTATACAGAATCTGAATTGCGTGACATCGCGAATGTGGTGGCCCGTCATGAAAATATTTACGTGTTGGCAGATGAGATTTATGAGTACATCAACTTCACACAAGGTGGTCATTTCTCGATCGGATCGATTCCAGAAATAAAAGAGCGAGTGATCACAGTTAATGGAGTTGCTAAAGGTCATGCAATGACTGGCTGGCGAATTGGTTTCATCGCAGCAGCCAAATGGATTGCGGATGGAATCGAAAAATTACAAGGTCAAGTAACTTCGGGTACAAATTCAATCGCACAAAAAGCAGCCGTTGCGGCATTCAATGGTACATTGGATCATGCGTACGAAATGAAAGCTGCGTATGACCGTCGCCGTAAATTAGTTGTAGGTTTATTGCGTGAAATTCCAGGATTCAAAGTGAATATGCCAGAAGGTGCTTTTTATGCATTTCCTGATATCTCATATTATTTCGGAAAATCAGATGGAACAACAACTATCAACGACTCCGATGATTTTTGTACGTGGTTGTTGAACGAAGCGTATGTGGCTACCGTAGCTGGTTCTGGTTTTGGTGCTCCTGATTGTATGCGTATTTCAACTGCTGCAGCTGATGAGCAACTAGTAGAAGCATGTGAACGCATTAAAACCGCTGTTGCTAAATTGAAATAAATTCAAACATAGATTGATAATTCAAAGTCAGGGCTTTAGTCCCTGACTTTTCTTTTTATATTTACCGCATGGAATTAATCTCTATTGTTATTTTTATTATTGGGTATCTTGCCATCGCGTTTGAACATCCCTTGAAAATCAATAAAACGGCTTCTGCTTTAGTGACCGGAGTTCTCGTTTGGGTCGTTTATGCACTGGTAAAAGGACCTCACGAACTAGAAGTACTGAGTCATCATTTAGGTTCGACCTCTGAAATTCTATTTTTCTTATTGGGCGCCATGACCTTGGTCGAGTTAGTCGACGCGCACCATGGGTTTCACTTTGTAAGCCGACTCATCAAAACGAATCAGCCTGCTAAATTAATGTGGATTACGGGTTTTATCGCCTTTTTTATGTCTGCCGTTCTAGATAATTTAACGGCCTCTATCGTCATGGTTACCCTCTTACGCAAGTTGGTATCCGATAAATCTACCCGGATGTTTTTCGTTGGTGTCGTCGTTATCGCCGCGAACTCAGGTGGTGCGTGGTCCCCTATTGGAGATGTGACGACGACCATGTTGTGGATTGGAGGCCAAATCTCCGCATCAGGCATCATTAAAACGTTGTTTATTCCTTCATTGATTTCGCTCATTGTCCCGTTGGCAGTAGCCGCATTTTGGGTACGCGGACGGAAACTTGGTTCGTTTCACCATCGTGCAGAGCTTACACCAGAAGAAGATCGCCACGGTAAAATCATGTTGGCCGCCGGTGTAACTAGTCTACTTGGCGTTCCCGTTTTTAAGACAGTCACCCATTTGCCGCCCTTCATGGGGATTTTATTGGCACTGGGTGTGGTTTGGATATTATCGGAGGTGTTGCATGCCGACAAAGATGCGGAAACTAAGAAGCCATATACAGTAGGACATGCCTTAACGAAAATCGACACATCGAGTGTCCTGTTTTTCCTAGGAATCTTATTGGCAATTGGCGCTTTGGAGTCTTTTGGATATTTAACGCAGCTAGCTGTTGTATTGGAGCAAACATTTGGTAATCAGTATGTTATTGTTGCATTGATCGGACTCGCGTCATCGGTGGTTGATAATGTACCATTGGTTGCGGCGACGATGGGGATGTATTCGCTTGCCGACTTCCCTATGGATCATGTCATGTGGGAGTTTTTGGCTTATTGCGCGGGAACGGGTGGAAGTATTTTGATTATTGGATCTGCTGCTGGCGTTGCCGTCATGGGAATGGAGCAAATTGAATTTGGTTGGTATGCGAAAAAAATTGGGGTATTAGCCTTGCTCGGATATGCAGCAGGAGCTTTGATCTACATTATTTTGCACTAAAAACGGACTTGAACACGCGCTGCGTAGAAATTAGGGGAGACAATCGGATCCCATTCAAAAGCACTCTGGTGGAGTGCTTTTTTTAATTTTGGATAAACCCAATACGCTGCTTCAGCTGAAGCAATGCCTACTGCGGCTCCCATAAGTACATCAGCTGCCCAATGCTGATTATTGGCCATCCGCAAAATTCCCGTAGTCGACGCAAGTGCATATCCAGTAATTGCAATCGCTGGGTGTTCCTCCCAATATTCTTTGGCTAAGACATGTGCACCAAAAAATGCCGTCGTCGTGTGTCCCGAAGGAAAACTGTAGGGTTCCCCGTTTGGTCTCGTTTCGTTAATGACATATTTCATCGACTTAACTGTCACGTAGTAGATTCCGGTTCCCAGTACAAATATGGCCATCTGGTCTTTTGGTTGGTTTTTTGTTTTCAGCCCCATTAAGTGAGATCCTATGTTGATGAGCGTAGGCGTATACTGTAAATAATCGTCAGCGGTGGTGTGGAAATCAGCTAGATTTTTACTTCGAAAATCGCTTTGCGTGGTACGTGAAAAATCGTTGTATACCAAAGCGCTAGTGGTAGCTAAGGCAGCTGCCGCTTTCCAGCCACGTTTTGATTTAGATTGTCCGAGTGAAAAAAAGCTACTTAATAAGAAAAGGCAAACAAATAGTTTATTTTTCATTCAAAAGTGTTTGAATCGTCTTCTCAAATTCTTGTGTCCAATCCGTGTAGTAAACCCCAGTGCCTGGTCCTGTAAATCCAGTATGAATTTCACGTACGATTCCTTTTTTATCAATGATGAATGTGGTCGGATACCCATTGATTTTGTGCAACATCGGTAGCACTTCGGCGATCGTTTCATCGTTAGGAGTTCCAGCAAAGACTACCTCGTAATCTATGCCGATCTTCTTTTTGAAATTGGCAATTTTAGGTCCAGAAACCGCGATATCTGGTGAATATTCAAAAGCCATACCGATTACCTCGACGCCTTTGCTTTGGTATTTACGGTAAAAAGGTGCGAGAAAGCGGGATTCGTCAATGCAATTCGGGCACCATGAGCCCATTAATTCAATAATCACCACTTTATTTTGGTAACGTGCATCGCTTAAGCTGATGCTTCTACCATCTGGTGTGGGTAGTTTGAAAGATACCCAATCAAAACCAGGCTTTAAATAGGTTAACTTTTTCAAATCAGGGAGGCTTGCTTTGGCATCCTTTTGCGCAATCATATTTCGTTTACCTGCCAATCCCGTATAAAATAACCCTTCAATTTTTGACTTAGTTACTTTGGTTTTAAATAGATAAACACCGCTTCCATCAAAGTAACTTAAGAATAGGCTATCGGCAATGACATTCCCTTGCAAAAAACGGTAATCGCCTGAAGGCTTTAAAACCGTCCCCGTAACTTGATTTCCTTTTTGGTTTAGGATTAATACCCCGGGGCTATGGCTAGCTTCATCGGCCCAGAAATCAGCACTGTATTTTCCAGTAACATTTATATTTGCTGCAGCTGGCGCTAAAAATCGCTGGGTTGAACCGGCTATGGCTTGAAATGGCATGCGAAAAATAGCTTCTCCGTTTCTTTTTTTGGTCCAATAGCCTTTCATTTGATTTGAGCCATTCAGGGCACAACTTATTTCCGAATCGTAAAGGTCAAAGGGGATAATCAACGAGTCGCCTCGGAAAAAGGATTCGCCTAGGTTGAATTTCTCCGCGCCATTTTGGAGGTTAATGTTGAACCGTTTCGCTTCGCTCCCTTTTTGAATAATGAAATTAAATGGCAATGCACCGCCCATATGGCTCAATTCACCTCGCCAAGGACCTATTTTGGGATTTTGAGCGAGTGCAAAAAAGGGAAATAGTAGTAGTAGAAGATGTCGCATGGGTATAAATTTGTCAACAAATATAAGGTTAAATCTTGTGGACAAAAAAATCACCAATAGAGCTAAAATTTCGTTGAACGCCGAGAGATAAATTTGTAATTTTGAATTTATGTCAGAACAAACCTACCATACCTCCGTCATGTTGCATGAATGCATTGATGGGCTCGCGATTCGTCCTGACGGAATTTACGTCGATGTTACTTTTGGAGGAGGCGGACATTCGAAAGAAATTTTAGCTCATCTCGGGGCGAGCGGTCGGCTGCTAGCCTTTGATCAAGATCCGGATGCATGGAATCAAGCAGAAAAAATCGAAGATGATCGCTTGACCTTGATAACAGCCAATTTCCGATATCTGGAAAAGTATTTACGCTTGCATGGTGTGAAGCAAGTGGATGGGATTCTGGCCGACTTTGGTGTATCTTCCTATCAGTTGGACGCCGCATCGCGCGGGTTTTCAACACGTTTCGATGGTCCCTTAGACATGCGCATGGGCCCTTCTGCTGCAATGGATGCCAAAAATGTATTGAACGGGTATTCAGCCGAGCAGTTGCAACGGATTTTTGGGATGTATGGCGAGATAAAAAATGCACGGACGTTGGCGCAAGCGGTGATTCAGGCTCGGATGCAAAAGTCGCTAGAAACGACTTCGGATTTCAAAGAAATTCTTACTAAATTAGCCCCAAGAGGCAAGGAATTTAAGTATTTCGCACAAGCTTTTCAGGCTGTACGAATCGAAGTAAATCAAGAATTGCAAGTGATTGAGGAGTTTTTAGCGCAAGCGCCATCGGTGCTTGCTGTGGATGGTCGCTTGTGTATTATGTCCTTCCATTCCTTGGAGGACCGTTTGGTGAAAAATTTTATCAAGACAGGCGACTGTTTTGGCAAAGAAGATAAAGATATGTTTGGGGTTTTGCACAAGCCGCTTGCGTCTGAAATTCGCAAGCCAATGACTGCAAGCCCAGAAGAATTAAAGGCAAATCCGCGTTCGCGCAGTGCCAAATTAAGAATCGCACGTAAATTGTAAAATGGCTAGTTCAGTAGAAACCGAAGCACAAGAAAAAACCACCGCTCCCCCAAAGGAGAGTCCGATGGAAATGCTCTTTAATATTGATTCCTTGACGGGTGGTCAAATGCCCATGGAGCTGGTCAAGCGCATCACATTTGTGGCAGGATTGATCTTAATTTACATTTACTACACGATGTTGGCCGAAGGTCGGATGCATCAAATTGTTACCACGAAACAAGAATTAGAAGAAATCAGGGCGGATTATACGACGCAAAAAGCCGACTACATGAAGGTTGGCAAGCAAAGTTACCTCGCCATTGCGATGCGAAGATATGGACTTGAAGTTAGCCTAACCCCACCCATTAAAGTAGTTGCAGATCCCGTTAAAGAATAATTGATATGGCCGCACCGAAGCGACAAAACATCCGGCAAAACATTACCTTCCGTTTCCGGATTTTCTTTATTATTATGCTAGCAGCATTTTTTCTGCTCGTCGGGAATTTATACAAATTAGTCTTTATTCAAGGACCCGAATTGCGCGAGGAGGCCTCCTCGATTTATATCAAAGAGCGGATGGTAGACGCCACCCGTGGAAATATCTACTCAGATGATGGAAGTTTATTGGCAACTTCTTTGCCTAAATACCGCTTAGGCATGGATCCATCGGTGTACAACAAATCAACGAAAGCCGAAAAGTTATTTACTGCTCATGTACGGGAGTTGGCGGAGCATTTGGCTAATTTTTTTAAGGATCGCACTGCGGATGAATATTACGACAAAATTGTCTCAGCTAAGAAAAATAAGCGAACCTATTTATTACTAAATAACCGCTTGCTCGACTTTCAGGAGCGAAAGCTTGTTATGAATTTTCCACTATTTCGGGAGAACAAAAAATCGCCTGTGAAGACTGGAATTGTCTTTGATAAAGTAAATGTACGCTATGCACCTTTCGGCCAAATGGCTTATCGGACAGTTGGCTACATGAAAGACAAAGTTAAAGTGGGGCTCGAGGGAGCTTTTGACACGGAATTACGCGGGGTTCCTGGCAAAGGATATTTCGCCAAAATGGATAAAAATACGTGGCGTCCGATAGAGAATACGCCCGAAATTATTCCGCAGCGTGGTGTAGATCTACAGACGACGTTGGATGTTGATATTCAAGATATTGTGGAATTGGCATTAATGAAGGCTTTGGCAGATTTTAAAGGTAATTATGCAACGGCCATTGTAATGGAGACAGCTACGGGTGAAATCAAGGCAATTTCGAATTTGACTAAAAATGCAAGCTCCCCCACAGGCTATTCTGAATTTGCGAATCATGCCATTGAAGTTTCAGAGCATGATCCGGGTTCTGTGTTTAAATTACCTTCCATGATGGCCATGTTGGAGGAGTCTAAAATGCCCTTGACGGATATGGTTACGACAGGCGGGAAATACACGGTGTTTAATAGAACTATGTCAGATTCGCACGATTATGGTACGATTACGGTTCAGGGAGTTATTGAGCATTCATCAAACATTGGTACGATAAAATTGATGCAGCGTGTTTTTTCGCAAAAGCAGGCCAAATATTATGATTATTTGAAAAAATTCCATTTGATTGAGCCGTTAGATTTTCAGATTAAACCCCGTTATTATACCCCTAAATTTCCACTTCCTCCGAAATGGGATGCGTTGCAATACATGTGGTCCTCTGTTGGCTATTCCTCTAATACATCGCCACTTCATTTATTGACATTTTATAATGCCATCGCAAACAACGGCTATTGGATTCAGCCTATTATTGTTAAAAAAGCTACCATTGGAAATGAGGTCATTACCGATTTTACGGTGAAGCAGAAAAAAGATAAAGAGCCCATTTGCTCCGCGGAAACCTTAAAGAAAATAAAGATCATGCTGGAAGGCGTGGTCGAACGCGGGACAGGAACAAACCTTAAAGGTACGGCGTATGGTATTGCAGGAAAAACAGGTACCGCGCAGCGACGGGGGGTTAATGGTCAATACATTAAAGGGACGTACTATGTGTCGTTTATTGGGTATTTTCCTGTGAAAAATCCAAAATATACCATGCTAGTTGCCATGGATAAACCAGAAGGAAGTTCCGAGGGAACCTATGCGCGTCAAGTGACAGCTCCCGTTTTCAAGGATATTGCAGATCATATTTATTCCCGTGACATGAAGTTGCAGCGCCGCTTAAGTGGCTATCTGCCTGATTCATTGAACAATGCAAAAATAAGTCACATGATTCATCCCTTAGATCACGGGGTCTTATATGCCAATCTTGGTTTTCCAAAGGTCGAAGAAGATGGTCGGTGGATGCAATTTACCTTGGATAAAAAGGCGGTTCAAAATGTACCAATCAGCTTGTTACCCAAGGTCGTCCCTAATGTCATGGGGATGAATTTGCGTGATGCACTTTTTGCTTTGGAAAATCGTGGATTTAAAGTGCGTGCGCAGGGGGTAGGGAATGTGATAGCCCAATCGATTCCTGCCGGTACTCCGCTTCGAAAAAATGCCCTAATGCTTATTCAATTACACTAATATGACGTCATTAGTTGAATTAGTGCGCGGGGTGAAAGGTGCCCAATTGTTTGGTGCAGATGCAATGGTTGCTCATTTGTGTTTTGATTCCCGTAAGGCTGTTGCCGGCAGTGTGTTTTTTGCTATTCCCGGGACTCAGGTAGATGGGCACCAATTTTTACCTCAGGTGTATCAGCAGGGATGTACCGCCTGGGTGGTGGAGACATTACCGGCTGAGATCCCCTCCGATGTTACTTGTATTGTAGTTCCAGATTCTAATGAGGCGCTGGCATTAGCAGCTAGGGAATTTTATGGAAATCCTTCTGCGAAATTGAATTTGATAGGTATTACTGGGACGAATGGAAAAACGACTAGCGTGACTTTGTTATTCGAACTTTTCAAACAATTAGGCCATCGCTGCGGGTTGATATCAACGGTTCAAAATAAAATTCAAGACCGAGTTATTCCTGCGACACATACCACGCCAGATTCATTGGCATTGAATGGATTGCTTGCTGATATGCTTGCCGACGGGTGTACCCATGTTTTTATGGAGGTTAGTTCGCACGCCGTGGTGCAGAAACGGATTCATGGTATAGTTTTTAAGGGGGCTATATTTTCAAATATTACTCGAGATCATCTAGATTTTCACGAGACTTTTGATTCGTACATTAAGGCCAAAAAAGGATTTTTTGATGACCTGCCTAGCGGTTCTTTCGCATTGACTAATGTGGACGATAAGCGCGGAATGGTTATGTTGCAAAATACCGCAGCACGTAAATACAGGTACGGGATTTTGAACGCGGCGGATTTTAAGGCAAAGATCAAAGCCAATGTCATCTCCGGATTGCAAGTTGAATTCGATGGCATTGAGATTCATGCGCAACTGATTGGTTTGTTTAATGCCTATAATTTGTTGGCGATTTATGCCACTGCTATCTTGCTAGGCGAAGATAAAAACGAAGTTTTGCTTCAATTATCAACCCTAAAAACCGCTGCAGGTAGATTTGAGCAGTTGGCCGGCCCTTTAAATAAAATGGCGATTGTCGACTATGCGCATACCCCGGATGCCTTGGAAAATGTGTTGAAGACGATTCAAGCGATTCGCGCTAAACAGCAACGAATAATTACGGTCGTGGGTTGTGGCGGAAATCGCGATGCGGGTAAGCGGCCGATTATGGCTGAACTGGCTTCATCCCTAAGTGATGTTGTAGTCTTGACTTCTGATAATCCACGTTTTGAGGATCCAGAGTCTATTTTGGACCAAATGGAAGCAGGAGTACCGAGTGGGGATCGCCTAAAAGTACAACGGATTTCGGATCGGAAGGAAGCTATTTTTCAAGCGATTCGTACGATTGCACAGCCTGGAGATATTGTGTTAGTGGCTGGGAAAGGTCATGAAACCTACCAAGATATTCAAGGTGTAAAATATGATTTTGATGACAAGCAGGTGATTGCGGAGGCCTACGCTGCGTAATTTGATTTCGTTCTATTTTTTTGCATTTTTGTTTTTTATACTGTTTTTATAACCTGCAGGCATGTTCTATTATCTCTTCGAATACTTCGACAAGACCTTAAATATTCCAGGAACCGGCGTTTTTCAATACATCACATTTCGTGCTTTCGCGGCAACAATTACGTCATTGGGTATAGCGGCAATTTGGGGGAAAGCTGTGATTCGTCGGCTGCAATTGTTACAGATTGGCGAGGAAATTCGCGATTTAGGGTTGGAAGGCCAAATGGCTAAAAAAGGAACGCCTACTATGGGTGGTTTCATTATTTTGTTGTCCTTGATTATCCCAACCTTGCTTTTTGCTAAAATTACCAATGTCTATATTGTACTTTTATTAACCTCAGCTATCTGGCTTGGGGCCGTTGGTTTCGCGGATGATTACATCAAGGTCTTCAAGAAAAACAAGGAGGGCTTGTCGGGCAAATTCAAGATTGTAGGTCAAATCGGCCTCGGTTTAATCGTGGGATTGACCATGTACTTTAATCAACATATCAAGGTTCGGATATTTGATAAGGTTCAGGTTTTAGCGGATGGTTCGCAGGTGCAATCATTCACTGATTCGAAGTCTTTAATGACGACGGTCCCATTTTTGAAAGACAATCAGTTTGATTACAATATGCTTTTGCCGAGTTTTATACCGGATCAATATGTGTGGGTGGTGTATGTTTTGGTTGTCATTTTTATCATTACGGCGGTTTCGAATGGGGCGAATATTACGGATGGAATTGATGGATTGGCGGCTGGTACTTCGGTGATTATTGTATTGACCTTGGCTATTTTGGCTTACGTTTCGGGTAACAAGATTTTCTCTCAATATCTGAATGTCATGTTCATCCCTAATTCAGGTGAATTGGCTATTTTTTGTGCGGCCTTTGTGGGTGCGTGCATTGGGTTTTTGTGGTATAATGCCTATCCGGCTCAGGTTTTCATGGGCGATACGGGCAGTTTGATGTTGGGTGGTGTGATCGCTACGCTGGCTATTGTGATTCGTAAAGAGATGTTGATTCCGGTGTTGTGTGGCATCTTTTTGATCGAGAATTTATCTGTGATTATGCAAGTTGGGTACTTTAAATACACCAAAAAGAAATATGGTGAGGGGCGTCGGATCTTTTTAATGTCGCCATTGCACCATCATTTTCAAAAGAAAAATTACCATGAGTCTAAGATCGTAACCCGTTTTATGATTGTGGGAATCATCTTAGCTATTGTTACGTTAGTTACTTTAAAATTGCGTTAAGCATACTTATTTTGAGTCAAATTCGCCTATTTCCCCGTTTAAATTCGTTTCAAGAACAGATTCCGTTGCCTTCGTCTAAATCTGAAAGCAATCGAGCGCTAATCATCAATGCCCTTGCGGGAGGCCATGTGAGCCAATTATCGAATTTGGCAGAAGCGCGCGATACCCAAACCATGATTCGTCTGCTTGCGGATTCTTCTAATCCGATCGCTGATGTATTGGATGCGGGTACGACGATGCGTTTTCTAACAGCTTATTATGCGGTTACTGGGGCTTCTAAGCAAATGACGGGAACTCCTCGCATGTGCGAACGGCCGATTGGGATATTGGTTGACGCCTTACGTTCCTTGGGGGCTCAAATAACTTATTTGAAGAATGAGGGATATCCGCCCTTGCAATTGGATGGGTTTGCCTATTCGGGGTCTCGTAATTTATCAATACGAGGCGATGTGAGTTCGCAGTTTATTTCCGCTATTTTAATGATTTCACCCTTGTTACCGGAGGGAATTTGTTTGCAGATTACGGGGTCTTTAGGGTCAAAACCATACATAGAAATGACGCTGGCACAGATGCGCCAGTTCGGAATCAAAGCTGTTATAGATTGGTCAAAAGGCTTAATTGACATTCCGGCACAGGTTTACCAGTCGGCAAAGTTTGCTGTCGAATCCGATTGGTCTGGTGCGAGTTATTGGTATTCGATGGTGGCGTTGTCACCCTTTGCGGATAGCTCCTTGGAGTTATTAGGCTTGAAGGAAGATTCGTTACAAGGTGATTCTGCGATTCGTGATATTATGTTGCCTTTGGGTGTAAAAAGCACGTTTACTGGCCGAGGGTACCTCTTGACTAAGTGTGAGGCGGTCAGCGAATTGAGCTGGGATTTTACGGATTGTCCGGATTTGGCGCAAACCATATGTGTGGTGGCAGCTGCCAAAAACATCACCATGCATTTGACTGGTTTAGAGTCCCTCAAGGTGAAGGAAACGGATCGCGTGTTTGCACTTCAAAATGAATTAGTCAAAATAGGTGCTCGCCTAGTCGAAGTCGAGCCAAATCATTTATACACCCTGGCGGGGTCATTTGAAAAAGAGGGTGCTTGCCCTGAAATTGAAACTTACGATGATCACCGCATGGCTATGGCTTTTGCACCGCTTGGCTTATTACACGAACTGCTTATTCATGAGCCAGGCGTGGTTGCGAAGTCTTATCCGAGCTTTTGGGGACATGTAGATTTGTTGATGAAATCATCAACTAACTGATATATTTCGGTTTTTATCAAGTTTCTGGGTACAAGAAGTCGAATTTTTTCGTAGAATTGTTGGATCGGTAAACGCTGCCGGGGTTGAAGACCCCGGCAGCGTTACCCCCAACACCCCTTATAAAATGAAACAAATTTTACTACTCGCACTACTGTCCCCAATCGCCCTTTGCGCACAGAAAACGCTGTTATACTGTGGAAAAATGGTCGATGTGAAGGCCGGAAAAGTACAAACTGCCTATACCATCGTTGTGGAAGGTAAAAAGATTCAAAGTGTTCAGGCAGGATATCTTCCTGCTGGGAAATCAGATCGAATTATTGATTTAAAAAATAAGACCGTTTTGCCCGGCTTAATTGACATGCACGTGCACATGGAAAGTGAAACCAATCCGAACGCGTATCTAGATCGATTCACTAAAAATCCAGGAGACATAGCCTATCAAGCGCTTGTACACGCAAAAAAAACTTTAAACGTAGGATTCACGTCGGTACGTGATCTAGGTGGATCGCATGTGGTGATTAGTTTACGTAATGCCATCAACAAAGGTATCGTAGATGGTCCTCGAATTTTCACAGCAGGTGTTTCCATTGCGACGACGGGTGGCCATGCGGATGATGCAAATGGATTAAACGAAACATTTAAAAAGGATTTAGGGCCTGAGGATGGTGTCGTTAATGGCATATCCGATGCAGTGAAAGCGGTACGTCAGCGTTACAAAGAAGGTTCTGATTTAATTAAAATTACAGCGACCGGAGGTGTTTTAAGCTATGCCAAAGACGGTGTAGGAGCCCAATTCACAGAAGAAGAAGTCAGAGCAATCGTTCAAACGGCAAAAGATTATGGATATAAAGTTGCTGCCCATGCCCATGGAGCTGAAGGCATGAAGCGTGCGATTTTGGGTGGTGTAAGTTCGATTGAACATGGAACGTATATGACTCCGGAAGTAATGGAATTAATGAAAGCGCATGGAACATATTATGTGCCTACGATCATCGCAGGACGTTCCGTGGCGGATTCAGCTAAGATTCCTAATTATTACCCAGAAATGGTGAAGAAAAAGGCGGAAACTATTGGGCCGATTATCCAATCCACATTCGGGAAAGCCTATAAGGCAGGTGTGAAAATCGCTTTTGGAACGGATGCGGGCGTTTTTGGCCATGGTAAAAACTTAAATGAGTTTATCTTGATGCACGAAGCGGGTATGCCAGCGATGGAAGCCATTCAATCAGCTACGGTAGCCGCCGCCGATTTATTAGGTCAATCAGATATTATTGGTTCGATTGAGGTTGGAAAATTTGCTGACATCGTCGCGGTGGATGGAGATCCCACTCAGCGAATGGAAGACATTTTGAAAATGAAATTTGTGATGCGCGAAGGCAAAGTGTACAAACAAGATTAAAAAAATCCGAATGTAAACCCTTTAAATTTTAGCGACTTTGCAAGGCTAAACTTTTTGATTTCACAAATTCAAATCCGCCAAACAAAACGGCTGAAAAGACGAATTGGCTAAGAATGGAATTCTTTAAAAATGGAAGTGCATTGGCATAACATGCAACCAAGCCTGAAAAATCTTTGGCATAAACCACTGCATTTCCTGAAGTAAAACCATATCCGATCGCATCTCCCGCCCAAACAGCGAAATTAGACAGGATGAAAAATCCTAAAACAGTAGCTACATTTCCGCCGATAAAACCACCGAATGACTTGATGCGTGAACCAATGAAGGGTACGATTGCGAGAAGGCCAACTTGTACCAAGTCGATTCCCCATGAAAAACCATCAAAATATTGGCTGTAGAAAACGTTATTTAAAATCATGTTCGAAATCCAAATCGGTAAAATCGTCCATAAAATGGCTTGATAACGATTCGATATATAGGCTCCTGCAAAAAGTGCCATTGAGGCAATCGGGGAAAAATTAGCCCAAGCGGGATTTAATACAACTAAAAATCGGCTAGCGATAGCGAAGGCTAAAAATCCTATTAGGATCATTGTGCGCTTTGTCATTTGATATTTCTTTGTTTGCGAGGGTAAATAATTTCCAAAGGTAAAACAAAAGCCGTAATTTTACCCATTCTTTTCCAAATTATGTATAAAGCGTTGCCTTCCATCGGTTTATTAGGAGGCGGTCAATTAGGCCGCATGCTACTTCAAGCCGCTATTGATTTAGACCTGCAAATCGCATGTCTTGATCCAGATCCGGAAGCATCATGCCATCATTTGACCCCAAATTTCCAACAAGGTTCTTTTCAGGATTATGAAACGGTCTATCGATTTGGTCAGAAATACGATGTGATCAGTATTGAAATTGAACATGTTAATATTGAAGCATTAAAGCAATTAGAATCAGAAGGCAAAAAGGTCTATCCCCAGCCGCATATTTTACAGATGATTCAAGATAAACGCTTGCAAAAGCAGTTTTTTAAAGATCATGGTTTTCCGACGGCCGATTTTATATTGACAGATAATCAGGCTTCATTAAGCCAACATATTGATTTTTTACCTGCTTTTCACAAACTAGGTAAAGGTGGTTATGACGGGAAAGGGGTACAATATATTGCAGATGGCCCATCTGTATCCAAAGGATTTGATGCGCCTGGCTTATTAGAAAAGGCGGTTGATTTCGAGAAAGAATTAGCCGTGATCGTTGCCCGAAATCCACAGGGAGAAACAGCCGTTTTCCCAGCTGTTGAAATGGTTTTCCACCCCGAGCAAAATCTAGTGGAGTTCTTGTTTTCGCCAGCTGAAATTACGACGAATATCGAAAAGCAAGCTGAAAATATTGCCGTAGATTTAATCAATAAATTGGAGTTAGTGGGTGTTCTAGCGGTCGAAATGTTTTTGACAAAAGATGGGCAGGTCTTAATTAATGAGATTGCCCCACGTCCGCACAATTCGGGACATCAAACGATTCGCGGGAACGAGAGTTCTCAATATGAGCAGCATTTACGAGCTATTACTGGCTTGCCTTTGGGCAGTACAAGGTCATTTGGGTACGCTGGGATGTTAAACCTCTTAGGTGCGGAAGGATTTACGGGGTCTGCCAAATACGAAGGACTTGCTGATATTTTGGCAATTCCGGGTGTTTTTCCATTTTTGTATGGAAAGAAAATAACAAAGCCGTTCCGCAAAATGGGACATATTACAATTCTAGGCGATTCGAAAGACGCCATTATTGAGAAAGCTAATCAAGTTAAAAACCTAATCCGCGTGATTAGTTAAACGTTGAAATATGGTCGGAATTATCATGGGAAGCAGCTCTGATCTGCCAGTAATGCAAGACGCGATTCAGGTGTGTAAGGATTTTGGTATCGCTTACGAAGTGGATATTGTATCCGCTCACCGGACACCTGTAAAGATGTTGGACTACGCACAAAATGCCCAAAAAAGAGGTATACAAGTGATTATTGCCGGCGCTGGTGGCGCCGCGCACTTGCCAGGAATGATTGCCTCGGCAACTATTTTGCCCGTAATCGGAGTTCCTGTTAAATCATCTAATTCAATTGATGGTTGGGATTCTATCCTATCTATTTTACAAATGCCAAACGGCGTTCCGGTAGCAACCGTTGCTTTAAATGCATCCAAGAATGCTGGCTTATTAGCCATGCAGATGTTGGCAATATCAAATGAAGATTTATCAGCAAAGTTAGCTGCCTATAAAATTGAGTTAGTGGAGAAGGTGGGGGAGATGAGCCAACAAACTAAATCAGCTAGTAAGTAATTTATGAAGAATCCATTTTCATTTTTTAAGGAAAGTTCCAGTTCTAATTTGCCGGCAATCACATTACTGATTTTATTGGCGACTTTGGCAGGACTCGTATTTGTAGGTTATGAGCATTTTTTAGGCCCCCAGACGGATCAATTAGTGAAGGCTGAAAAGGCATTGGAAGAAGATGAAACGTATTTAGGGGATGTGGCGACAACCATGGTGGTGGATTCTTCGATGGATATTGCACCAGATACGACCAAACCGGCAGATACTTCATCGGTAGATTTAGCTCAGCAAAAGAAAGAAGCTGAGGCGGAAGTTGTTCCGGCGGAACCTACTGTAGAAGAGCCAGCAGGCAAACCCTATAGTTTTCAGTCGGCCAGTGGCGAAACGGCATCGTCGATTGCAACTCGATTTGGCTTAACTGAAGATCAATTGAAAGCCATGAATCCAGGTGGTATTAAGGCTGGATCGAAGGTGAAAGTTAAAATCAAAGCCATGCATACGGTTGGTCCGGGAGATGTTTTACGTGTGGTAGCTGAGAAATACAAGGTGTCAAAAAAGTCGCTTATGGAGGCGAATAATAAGAAAGAAGACATAACGTTGCGCGGTGAGCAGCTAGTGATTCCAATCAAATAATGCGGTTATTTCTTGTAATTGGGCTACTTTTCCTGCCTTGGGTTAGTCAAGCGCAAGAAGATTCTGTCCATATTGTTTGTCGGCCTCAATCCATTTCTACCCTAGGTGTTCGTGATTTGCTCTCGATGTATCGTCAGCGTGATACGTTGCAAAGCCATGGTGCTTCGGGGCCTATGCAATTGCAGATTAATGGTCGGGAAGTGATAGCCACAGATTCGATTTCGAAACTATATTTAGCGAGTTTAGATGCTGATTATCCGGCTTTGGATTCGCTGTGGTCGTCTTATTTACAGCCTGAAATTCAAGCTTTTTCTGCACAAAAAGATTCCTTGATGCTACATTTACGCTCTAAAGGTTGGTCGGCCCGCTATATTCAAGCGATCCGTAACCTCAAGCGCCAGCAACAATTAAATGCAATGGGGCGTTCGCAGGTATTGTTATCTTTTCATAATTTTAATTTGGCAGCGGATGTGGGTCTGTATTCGCGCGGGCGGTACTTACGTCGAAGTGCACGGTATTCCCAGATGGGGCAAGCGGCGAAAGCCCTCGGACTATTTTGGGGTGGAGATTTTGTAGGATTTCCGGATCCAGGACATGTACAGCGCCTGGTGAATAGTGCTGCTTTAGTTAAACAATATCCGCTTTTGGCTTTTGAATTCGAAAAATACCGTGATCACTATGCGCGTATTTATGCTGCGGGCCGACCGGAGAATGTACAGGATACAAGGGAATTACTGGTGACTTTAAACACGTTAAAATTAGGTCAAATCTGTGCGTGTCAATTTGCGCTTATTCCACCTCAAAATAACCTATTTTCCGAGTTAGCGTACGTATTGGCGGATACTCAGGCGGGCTGGGTGTATGTGCAACCACGTGGAAGTAATGGGTATTATTATGCGCTTGGTCGCTGGGAGTTTGTGGCTAAAAAGTAAATGAATATCCCCTTAAAAAGTCTTCAATTTTCATTTTTTTCTTGCCTTCCATTTGCCATTCTAGGATGTTGATATATCCATCTTTACATCCAACGCGTAAAAACGTTTTTTGGTCCGTGTCCCAAATCCCTATACCCAGACTGGGAATTGGCTCAGGATGAAATTCTACGCGGATTACTTTACAATTTTTACCTTGAAATTCAGTATGTGCGCTTGGAAATGGGTTCATTCCGCGAACAAGATTATAAATTTCCTCCCCAGTTTTTGACCAATGTAGTTGGCCTGTTTCCCGATGTAATTTGGGCGCAGCTTTTATGGGGCTGCTTTCATCTTGAGGTTGCGGATGGATGTCGTTGGCCTGAATTGCTTGGGCCGTTTTGACAACTAATTTGGCTCCTTTCCGCATCAGACGTTCATATACGTCTCCGGTGGTATCCGTTGGCGAAATGAGTTCTTTTTCTTGGAATAGTAAATCTCCTGTATCGATTTCTTGTTGGAGAAAAAAGGTGGTAACTCCTGTTTCTGTTTCCCCGTTGATGACTGCCCAGTGAATTGGTGCGGCTCCGCGGTAGTTGGGTAAAAGTGATCCATGTAGATTGAATGTACCTAAAGGGGGGAGGCTCCAAATGACTTCGGGAAGCATGCGAAAGGCGACAATTACTTGTAGGTCGGGTTTGTATAAGTTTAATTCTTCGACGAATGCGGGGTCTTTTAGCTTTAGGGGCTGAAGTACGGGTAGGCCTTGGGTTTCGGCGAATTGTTTAACGGCAGAAGATTGCAGTTGCATGCCACGTCCGGCGGGCTTATCGGGTGCGGTGACAACGGCAACGACGTTGAAATTGGCCTGAATGAGTGCCTCGAGGCTAGCAACCGCGAAATCAGGAGTACCAAAAAATACAATGCGCATCATGTGAATGGAATGGAAAAAAATGTTTTTTGGTTTTTGGAAACATTTTTTGATTACATTTGCAGTTCAAAAAAAACTGATTACGTGTTAGTTAAACAACATTTATTTTAGTTCTGAATCCGAAACAAAACTACACATATTTTAAGTAGAACGGTCGGAGGCCGTTCTATTTTGTTTTTAGATACGTTTAAATTAATCGCTTCGTTATGGCAAATTTTCAATATTACACGGCAGAGACCCTTGAAAAATTAAAGGCAGAATTGCATCATTTGAAGATTCAAGGACGTTCAGATATGGCAAAGCAGATTGCGGAGGCTCGGGACAAAGGAGATTTGAGTGAGAATGCAGAATATGATGCTGCGAAAGATGCGCAAGGTCATTTAGAATTAAAAATATCTAAAATGGAGACGGTTATTTCCAATGCGCGTGTTTTGGATGAATCTACCATCGATGTAACGAAAGTTTCGATTTATTCGATTGTAAAAATTAAAAATACCAAGACGGGTATGGAAGTGACCTACACAATTGTCTCGGAAGAGGAGGCGGATCTTCGGGCAGGTAAAATTTCGGTATCATCCCCGTTTGGGAAAGGCTTATTGGGTAAGCAGGTGGGTGAGAAAGCAGAAATTCAAGCGCCAGCAGGTACCATGGAATTTGAGGTTATGTCGTTGGCTCGCTAAATAGCCCTTTAAATTAATATTCAATCCCGGTCCTATGGATCGGGATTTTTTAGTTACGTTCGCCGAAAATTGCGGAGCCTACGCGCACGAGGCTAGATCCGTGTTCTGCGGCTAGCATATAGTCTCCAGACATGCCCATGGAAAGTTCGTCCCATGAAACGAGTCCCGTTGATTCTCCTAATTTTTCCATTTTTAAGTGCTGAAAAATAGCTTGTAGTGAGCTGAATTCACGGGTAATTTGTGCTTGATCTGAGGTGAAACTTGCCATTCCCATGAGGCCAATAATACGGATATGGGTGAGTCCGGGTAAGGATGGGTCATTCAATAAATCGATAAGTTCTTGTTTGTCTAGGCCAAATTTACTTTCTTCTTGTGCAATGTACATTTGAAGTAGACAGTTGATAATTCGGTTATTTTTTTTCGCTTGGGTGTTTATTTCAGCAAGTAACTTCAGGGAATCAACGGAATGGATTAAGTGAATAAACGGAGCGATGTACTTTACTTTGTTGGTTTGCAGATGGCCGATTTGATGCCACCGGATCTCTGCGGGCAGCTGGGCGTGTTTTTCGACCATTTCTTGTACCCTATTCTCGCCAAAATCTAATACGCCAGTGGCGTGTGTCTCAAGAAGTTGGGCGATACTACGCGTTTTTGTGACGACAATTAGTCGGGTTGGAAACGGTTTGAGTTCGTTTTGAATACGAGAAATTTCGCTAGCGATTGACATGGTGGGGGAGTTGAAAATTGCAAAGTAAAATTAATTTATTATTTTTGATTTCAAGGCTTAGTCCAAACAAAGGAAATATCAGTGACAAATTCCGAATCCATGAGTGAACAAGAGAAACGCGCGCAACGTACCATATGGCTATTGTCTATGGTCGTACTTTTGCTGGGCGTTTCCTTGGTAATGACTATTTATAAGCCTGATTGGTATCGATTAGGCGTTAATCAAGAGAATTTTGTTGCCAATGCGCAAGAGCGCCTGGATTCAATTTCGAAGCAATTGCAGGTTCGGATGGTTCAAATCAAGAAATTAGGCGGTCGTATTTCAGAATTGGAGACTGCTCGGTTGCAAATTTTGGGTGATCAGAAGGAATTAAAGGAACATCCAGAAATGGGTGAGGAGCAATTCCAAAAAAAGCTAGCCTATTATTTACGGTTGTTGGGTCAAAAAGATCAAGAAATCAAGAAATTACGTCGGGAAAATGGGGTGCTTTTAGCACAGAATGATTCATTGAGTAGGGAGGCACAGCTCTTAAAAGATGGTTTGACAAATGTTCAAAAGGCATTGCGTGACTCGAGTTTAACATTTGGGGTAAAACAAAAGGAATTAAATGAGCGTTCGCGCGTTTTGGAAGTTCGCAATCAAGAATTAGCAGAGAAAGTTACGGTTGCCGCTGCATTGCGTGCTGAGGGAGTCAATGTGTATGCGATTTCTTCGCGAGGTAAGGAGTCAGGTGCTCAGAATCAAAAAGCGAGAAGGATTGAAAAGATTCGGGTAATGTTTCATTTGCAAATGAATCCATTGGCCTCCAAAGAAATCAAAACAGTATATTTGCGTATCATAGAGCCTACAGGCAATACCATATCTGACTATTCCTTGGGTTCCGGTTCGCTGATGTTCAAAGGTAACGAGCTTACCTACACGGCGAAGCAGCGGATTTTCTATGAAAATAATCATCAGTCGGTGGAGTTTATTTATGCGCGCCCTAATGCCTATCGCGTCGGGAAGCATGAGATTGAGTTGTATGCAGAAGGTTTTTTAATTGGATTGGGCTCGTTCGAAGTTCGATAATTCATATTTATTTCTTGTAAGTTTTTGATTGTTATGTATTTTTCATACTTTTGCAATCCAAATTTTTTTTAAGTTTTTAAACAACAATTTTGTATGCAATTAAAAAACTACGAGACGGTGTTCATTTTAACTCCCGTTTTGTCTGAGCAACAGACAAAGGACGCCGTTGAAAAATTCAAAAAATTATTGGTAGATAATGGTGCGCAAATCGTTCATGACGATGCTTGGGGCTTACGTAAGTTGGCTTACCCAATCCAAAACAAGCAATCAGGTTACTATCAAATATTTGAATTTGCAGCGGATCCTCAGTTTATCGCGAAATTAGAGCTTGAGTACAAGCGCGATGAAAAAGTAATTCGTTTCTTGACGACTGCGTTAGATAAACACGCAGTATTGTACAATGAAAAAAAGAGAAAAGGTTTAGTAGGTAGAAAACCAGAAAAAACAGAAGCATAAGATGACATTAGTTAACGAACCTGTAGATAAAAATAGTAATCGCAAGAAGTATTGCCGTTTTAAGAAAGCTGGCATTCAATATATTGATTACAAAAACCCAGACTATTTATTGAAGTTGGTAAACGAGCAAGGTAAGATTTTACCTCGTCGTATTACGGGAACTTCTTTGAAATTCCAACGTCATGTAGCGCAAGCAATTAAGCGTGCACGTCATTTAGCCTTGATGCCATATGTGGCTGATGGTATGAAATAAACTGGGGTAACCTGATAAACATTTGATTGGTAAATAAGATGGAAATTATATTAAAAACGGATATTGCTGGGTTAGGATACAAGAACGACGTCGTTCCTGTAAAAGCTGGTTACGGTCGTAACTACCTTATCCCACAGGGATTTGCTGTAATGGCAACTCCATCCAATCGTAAAGTATTAGCTGAAAACATTAAGCAGGCGGCTCACAAAGTGGAGAAAATTCGTCAAGATGCCTTTGATTTAGCAGCAGCGATTGGTGAAATGAATTTAACTATTGCTGCGAAAGCGGGTGATAGTGGTAAGATTTTTGGTCGTGTTACGAGCATCCAAATCTCTGAGATGTTGAAGGAAAAAGGCTTTGATGTAGATCGTAAGAAAATATCCTTCGATGCTGAAGTTAAGATGACGGGTGATTACACTGCGACACTTGATCTTCATAAAGAAGTTAAACATAAAGTTGCCTTCTCAGTAGTAGGAGAATAAGCTAAATGCTTTTTTGATTAAAGTCGTACCGAATACTAATTGGGTGCGACTTTTTTCATTACAGCTCCCAAGTCTTTCAGTAAAATTGGTAATTTAGCAGTCACAATTTCTCATGATGAAACGAATTTTAGGTATATTTTTTTGTTTTTTACCCTCCCTGCTTGTCGCACAAGTAACGATTAGCTACCCGCATAACCGACAAGTGTTTCAGCGAAGTAATACAAATGAGGCCAGTTTTTCTATTCTTGGGAATTGTGCGGTAAGCGCGACATCCGTGCAGGTTAAGATGGTGCCCGTACAGGCCAACCAAGGAACTTTGGTCAACTGGACTTCGTTAGATTCGAATCCTGCGGGTGGACTTTTTCAAGGTCAAATTAAAGCAAAAGGTGGTTGGTATACCATGTGGATACGAAGCTTAGTTAATGGCAAGGCATTGGATTCAACATCACTTTCGCGTGTGGGTGTGGGTGAAAATTTCATTATTGCAGGGCAGTCGAATGCACAAGG
>CAMCXW010000023.1 GCA_945883625.1 Spirosoma fluviale | reverse complement strand
CTTGTGGCGCGCATGTTAGGGCTGGAGTTTGATCCCTCTGCGATCGATGGACGTTTAGATACGTGGAAAAAGGTTTTACTTACCTTTGCCAATCCTCCAAGGTTTGGCAAAGGTAGGGGGAAAAAGTGATTTTCCCAGTCTAAAAACTGATAAAAACGAGCTTACAAAATCGGCTTAACAACCTCCACATCCACCGAAATTCCCTTAACCGAAATAACCTTATACTCCTCCGAAGGGAAATAAATCGTGGTCATGGCAGTTAGCCCGCCATCCGCAAACATTTCCGCAGACGCCACATCGGTAATTACTTGGAAATCGATGGTAGCAGATTGGCTTATTCGAGGGGCATAGTCCCGACTTGAAAACTTAGAGCTAAATGAAAAATCTCCTGACTGCCGACGGTCCACAAAATAACGATTAGTTGATTTTTCGTATCCCATGGTCACCTGCTCGCCTTTGGCATTTGCTAAAACAATGGAAAAATCATGAACAGCTTGCCCCTTTGCGGAAATCCGCAACAAGGCTGAAGAAGATTTCATTGATTTGCCAGAGGCCAACTTTTTCGCAGACTCCACCGGCAAATCGATGGGCTTCGAGCTAATAAAATATTTTCCACTAACATTTTTTAATGCCAAATCGCGTGGCAACGTATTCGCACTGCGCCATGATTTCGTAGGCACAACCGTCGCATAATCCCAGTTTGACATCCAGCCTAAAAAGACCCTCCGTTTCCCTGTTTCATGAAAAGTCACGCCCGCATAATTATCCCGACCATAATCAATCCAGCGCGTTTCCGCATCCTGTGGCACAAACTGATGCCCATCAAAATCTCCTACAAAATACTGCGTACCCGATCCGCCGTTAGGTGCCCCTGGATTAATACTGACCAATAACACCCATTTTTCCTTACCGTCTACCTCCATCGAAAATAAATCCGGACACTCCCAAACTCCGCCATGCGCACCAATGCCAGCGCCAAAATCACTTTCCCGCGTCCAGGTTTTCAAGTCCTTCGATGAATAAAATGTCTCACGGTCCTGCGTAGCCAAAGCCATAATCCACTTATTTCCTGGGGCATACCATGAGACATTCGGATCTCGAAAATCTGCAATACCCGGATTTTTCAAAACAGGATTTCCGGCATATTTAGTCCACGTATATCCATGATCGTTACTAAATGCAATGCTTTGATTTTCGCGATCAATACGACCCGCTTTTTCCCATTCCATATTGTGCGATGTGAAAATGGCAACAAGGGCATTTTCCCCAAAACCAGCCGTATTTTGGCGATCAACCACAGCCGAACCCGAAAAAATCAATCCAAGCGAATCGGGATACAAAGCGATTGGTTGGTGTTTCCAACGCAACAAATCCGTACTAGTCGCATGACCCCAATGCATCGGACCCCAAACCGTACTTTTCGGATAATGTTGATAATACAAATGATACGTTCCATTTTCATAAATTAAGCCATTAGGATCGTTCATCCACATACTCGGTGGGGTGAAATGAAGGCGCGGACGGTGTTGTTCTTGGGCGAAAGTGGAAAATGCCAACAGGCAAAAAAGGACGATTTTTTTCATAAAAAAAGGGTGGCCCATGTGCAATGAGACCACCCAACAAAAGTAAAGAAATTATTACAGGCTTTTCAAGTACTGAATGCTCAAAGGAACATATTCCAATTCTTTGTCACTTTCATCTTCAATGAAGCAATGCTCGATGCCATTTTTCTTGGCCAATTTGATAATGGCTTTCCAATTACCCTGACCCGTTCCCACCGGAACATCATTTTCTGCAGGCGTACCACCAGTCAAATTCCCCATCACGCCTTTGCGCAAATCTTTTACGTGCATTAGTTTCCAACGGTTTGGATATTTCTTCAATAATTTCACAGGCATATCCGCGCCACCGCCATGCATCGTCCAAAGCACATCCATTTCAAAGGAAACATACTCCGGATTCGTGTTTTTGATAATGTAATCCATTAAGGTTCCGTCCTCATAAGCATGAAACTCATAGCCATGATCGTGGTAACAAAACGTGATGCCATTTTCCTTAAAAACCTTTCCGGCCGAATTGAAAAGTGCCACCGCTTTTTGCGCGTCTTCCAAGGTGAAGTCGGTGCCTTTATGCGGAATCCATGCACACATAACAAATTTCACCCCAAGAATTTTAGCCCGTTCTACGGCCGCTTGCGGATTCGCAAGTTCACTATAATCTACTCCTGTGGATGGGATGCTTATGCCTCGATCAGTACATAATTGCTTGAATTGTTCCGGCGTGTAGCCTTTCGGAGCGCCGCCTTCCAGCTCCGTAATTCCCATGTTTTTAATGATGTCCAATGTTTTCTCTGTTCCATTAGGAAAATGTTTCCGGAAAGTATAGGCCTGAACACCCATTGGATAGGTGTATAATTTTTGTGCCAATGTGGGCAAGCTGACCACGAGGGCGAAGAGTAACATGTTGATTTTCATAGTCGTTGGTTTTTTGTAAAAATGCGTGTTTTTTTTGATATTCAAACCAAGGCCTCCCCTGAATTTTAGTATTTTTGTCGGATGGAAAAACCGTACGTCGCCGACCAGCTTTTCGAAAAATGCACTTCGCTTGCCTATGCGGAATATGAACATTGCACCTTTCGTTCGTGCAATCTTGAGGGTGCTGATTTAAAGAATTTTCAGTTTGTGGATTGTCGGTTTGAGGACTGTAATCTATCACTGATTAAGTTAGGCGGTGCTTCGTTACAGCAGGTAGTATTTGAGGGATGTAAAATGCAAGGGCTTCATTTTGAGGCTTGCAACCAGTTTTTATTAGAATACCAATTCACGCAATGTGTCCTAAATTTATCCTCTTTTTATCAAACTAAGAGTAAAAAAACAAGTTTCCAGGACTGCGTATTACATGAAGTTGACTTTACCGAAGCCGATTTTTCAGAGGCGAAATTTGACGCATGTGATTTGGCTGGGGCTTTGTTTGATCGGACGGTATTGGAGAAGGCCGACTTCCGTTCGGTGGTTAATTACACCATTTCCCCGGCATTGAATCGATTGAAAAAAGCCAAATTTTCTTCGGATGGCTTAGCAGGTCTGCTTAGCGACATCGGAATCGAAATCAGTTAGTTGATAAATTTTTTAAGAGGTATTTGAAATTGTTTTTTTCCCTTTAGCTTTGTCAAACCTCAAAGGATTGACAAAGCTTATGACGTTCTAAACCTATGAAAAAACTAATCTTATTCTGCCTTTTAGGCATGATCGCGCCTTGGGCGCAAGCTCAGCAGATTGAACAATCTGCATTTATCTACGAAAGTGCCCCGTTTCCTTCGTGTCATGCGTCTACTTTGGTGGAAACACCAGCGGGGATTGCCGCTGCTTGGTTTGGGGGGACCCATGAAAAACATCCAGATGTGGGCATTTGGTTTAGCTTTTTCCGCAACGGGTCCTGGACTACGCCGGTAGAAGTTGCCAATGGTGTCCAAGATACTGGTAAACGCTATCCAACTTGGAACCCTGTTTTGTTCCAAATGCCTGGCAAAGAACTCATTTTATTTTACAAAGAAGGACCTGCTCCGGACACATGGTGGGGTATGTTAAAGCGTTCCACCGATGGCGGAAAAAGCTGGTCGGCAGCGGAGCGACTACCAAAAGACATCTACGGACCTATTAAAAATAAGCCCGAATTAATGGCAGATGGCACCTTATTGTGTCCTTCGAGTTCGGAAGATCATGGCTGGCGACTGCACATGGAGTTTACAAAAGACGGGGGGAAAACATGGTCGCGTACGGACGCGTTGAATGATGGGGTGACAACATCCGCGATCCAGCCAAGTATTCTGAAATTACCAAACGGAAAACTACAGCAGGTTTGTCGGTCCAAAAACGGCTTCGTTCTACAATCCACTTCAGATGACAATGGGAAAAGTTGGACAGCTTTAACGCCCACCAACATGCTCAATCCAAACTCGGGTACTGATGCTGTGACATTGCGGGATGGCAGGCACATCATTATTTACAACAAGACAAAAAAGGGACGCAGCCCATTAAACGTCGCCATTTCGGCTGATGGCCAAACCTGGAATGACGTTGCCATTTTAGAAAATGAGCCGGGTGGCGAATTCTCCTACCCAGCTGTTATCCAAGCTTCAGATGGAAAAGTTCACATTACATATACATGGAAACGGAAGAAAATCAAACACGTTATCATGACCCTTTAATATGTCAAATCTGGACCTAGCCATTATCGGAATTTACCTCCTCAGCATGATTGGGGTGGGGGTTTACTTCTCTCGGAAAAATAAAAGTTCGGAACAATTTACAACGGCATCTGGGAAAATTCCTGGCTGGGCGCTTGGATTAAGCTTTTATGCCACATTTTTGAGTGCGATTACCTTCTTGGGGGATCCGGGAAAGTCATTTGGAAGCAATTGGAATCCCTTCGTTTTTAGTCTTTCTATTCCTTTTGCGGCACTTGTAGCCACTAAACTTTTCGTTCCTTTTTACCGAAATGGAGAAGCGATCAGCGCCTATTCACACTTGGAAGAGCGCTTTGGGGCTTGGGCGCGTACGTATGCCATGGTTTGTTTTATTATGACCCAATTGGCCCGAATGGGGACTATTTTTTACGGATTAGCGCTGACGATTAATGCGTTGACGGGTATTCAAATGGAGGGAATTATTCTTGTTTCTGGCTTTGTGATCATCTGTTACACGGTATTGGGGGGAATGGAGGCTGTCATTTGGACGGAGGTAATTCAGGCTATTTTAAAAACATTGGGGGCGCTTTTGATTCTAGTCATCATTACGAGTCAAATCGGCTTTTCCGATGTACTTACAATTGGGCAGCGTGATGCCAAATTTAGTTTAGGTAGCTTTTCCCCAGATTTGACCACGAGTTCATTTTGGGTCATTTTGAGTTATGGGTTTTTTATTAATTTAACCAATTTTGGGATTGACCAAAACTACATTCAACGGTACCATACGGCAAAAAATACACAGGATGCCGCCAAAAGTATTTGGCTTTGCGTGCTTTATTACTTACCTGTTTCCTTTTTATTTTTCTTTATAGGAACGGCCCTTTATGCCTATTATGACTTAAATCCAACCCTTATTTTAGAGTTAAAAAAGCAGGTCGCTTTGGAAAGAAACATGGGCGTAGAGGCGTTGAAGGCCACTGATTATGCGGATCGGGTATTGCCTTTCTTCATGAAAACACAAATTCCCAAAGGTCTGCTTGGTCTTTTGCTAGCTGCGCTTTTATCGGCAGGAATGAGCACGATGAGCTCGGGCATGAATAGTTCCGCCACGGTGTTTTTGAAAGACATTTACTTACGGTATGTACAGCCCGATTTGGCGCCACAAAAACAATTGCGTGTATTACTTATTTCCACGGTGGTCATGGGCTGTTTAGGGATTGTATTTGGTATTTGCATGATTGGAGTAAAAAGCCTGTTAGACGTTTGGTGGAAACTATCAGGCATATTCGCAGGAGGCATGTTGGGTATATTTTTACTTGGTTTTTTAGCGAAACATGTATCGAACATGGCGGCAAAAATCGCGGCGATCGGCGGTGTTGTCGTGATCGCTTGGATGTCGTTTAAGGATTTGTTGCCTGCCAACTACCAAAGTCCGCTTGACGCCAAATTAACTGTAGTTGTAGGGACATTAACGATTGTAGGACTGGGACTTTTTGCACAATTTTTCATGAAAAAAAGATGAGAATACCGAATGGATTTATACCCGTAATGTTAACGCCATTTACCCCTGAGATGGCATTAGATATGCCTGGATTACGCCTATTAACTGAATTTTACCTTGAGCAAGGCGCGGTGGGGCTTTTTGCAAATTGCTTATCGAGTGAGATGTATGAACTAAGTTCAGCAGAACGCTTGTTGGTGATCGACACTGTTGTCAAGCAAGTGGCAGGCCGCGTACCCGTTGTCGCGACGGGAACTTTAGGCGGCAGTATCGAGGAAATGGCTGATTTTTCAAAGCAAGTATATGCGCTTGGGGTTGATGCCGTGATCATTTTAAATAATCAGTTTGCGTCTGCTGAGGAGTCAGATACGGAATTTTTGGCGCGCGTCCATGCCTGGTTAGACTTAACTCCGGGCATTCCGTTTGGTATGTATGAATGTCCTGTTCCCTATAAACGATTGATAAGTTTACCGGTTTTGGAGGATTTATTGTTGACCGGCCGACTATGCTATCACAAGGATACGTCGCTTTCACTCACCGATGTTCAAGCGAAAATTAATGCGGGGAAAGGGCATGTTTTTGGGGTATATGACGCGTACATTGAACATGCGATAGCCTCGTTACAGGCAGGTTCAATGGGGCTTTCTTGCATTCAGGGCAACTATTTCCCAGATCTCATTGTTGAATTGTGTCGGACACCTGAGCAGGGACAACACATTCAAAAATTTATGTGTAAACATATGCAGCTGATGCATGATGTGTATCCTACAAGTGCGAAATATGTATTGGCGAAAATGGGATTTCCAATCGGATTAGAAACTCGTAGAGATGTAGGAAAATTAACCCCGGAATTATGCGTGGCATTAGATAAATTAATTGAAGAACGCAAAAATCTATTGGATTGATAGACTTTTATTTTTACTTTAAACCGATATTTAGTTTGTTGATGAAGTATAGTTCAAAAAACGCTGTCTGAAATTCGGATAGCGTTTTTATTTTTTCAGTAGGTCTCGAGCGATTTTCAGGTGATGTTCTGTGTGAATCACCAAAAACTGGATGGTTTTCCTTTGATTTAAATCACCAAACATGGGGTGTGAGAAAAACTGATTTTTCTCTACGCTCATCAGGTTAATTATCGCAATACTTGCACGTTCAAGCGCTTCCTTTAAATCCATGTCTTGCGCTGGTTCAACAACTTTGGGGGCTTTCACTTTCCCGCGAGGAATGCGCTTTGTTAAAAATATGACCCATTTAATAAATGATTGCTTTGGTCGGTAAAGTGCAGGATCTGATATCGCAACGGCGGAAATGACTTGATTGATCACTAAGATATTGTGAGCAAGATGCCAGCCGACGGAGCCATTCGAAACAGCCAAATTTTCTACATGGGCATCTGGAATCATGGATTCCATTTCAGCGAGTTGTTGGGCGAGTTGTTGGATCATAAGCGCATTTGAAGAAATAAACCGTGATTTGATTTTTCGGATTTTAGTGGGCCATAAGCATCGAAGTTGGAGCCTAGGCCAACGGTATATTTGTCAAACGTAAGGCCAGCGCGAAGCGTGACGCCACTACGCGCGTGAACTCCACGTTCAATGTCGCGAACAAATAACCCTTGAAGACGCGTATATAAGCGTAGTTTATCGGATAATTTGGGTTTGAATTCGGCTAGAGCAACCGTTTCAATGGCTGGTCCTGGTTTAAAATTATAGGTGGGGAAAATGACAATTAAATAATCCGGACTGGCCTTCAGAAACTGAAAGCCGACGGTTGGCACAAGCCCTAATTTATAATGCCATTGTAATCCTGATGCGGCAGAAAACCCTTTTCCGAGGCCGTAGGTGATCGAATTGTTAATTACCATCTCCGTTTCGGACGGCGTATTTTGATAGTCGGCCGCTCCCACCGTCACATTGAAAAAATTGAATTTCCCGGCCGCGTCGATAGGCCGATTGATGATAATGAGTAGGTTGGCGCGGTTATTGCCGGCCATCACTTCAACTGGCAAAGGGGCCTTTTGGCCTAAAGCAGGATATAACAAGCAGGTGCAAGCAATTAATATTAAGAAATTTTTCATGGCCACAAACATACAAAAAGGTTAATTGACAATTCTCTTTTGCGACCAAAATGCAAAAATCGCCGCTGTAATAAACATGATAAGGCTATACACGACGGCGGGAATGGTCATGGTTCCATTGTGCAAAATGCTGAGTGCGATGTAAATCGCGAGTGAGCCGTTGTGAATTCCCACTTCCATGGAGATGGCGACGGCTTGTTTTGGTGGGAGCTTGAAAAGGCGTGGGATACCGTAGCCGATTCCAAGACAGCCTAGATTAAAGAGTAGTGCGGCACCTCCAACAATCCCAAAATCTTCCCATAAATGATCAATTTCTTTGAGGCCAGCTAAGATAATAAGGAGCGCCAAAAACGCTCCAGAAGCCATTTTTACATACTTTTCAGCTTGCAGTGCCTTTGCTGGGAAATAGAATTTTAGGATCATTCCAATCGCAATAGGAGTCACGATGAGAATAAAAACTTCAAGTAATTTTTGGAATTGCAGAGGTACGTAAGTGTCAGCTTGCATGAAATAGGCCATCGAAAAATTGACGATTACCCCGATGGAAATGATGGATAAAAGACTATTGAGTGCGGTAAGTGAGACGTTTAGTGCCACGTCGCCATTAGCCATGTGGCTATAAAGATTCGCGGATGGCCCACCGGGTGCAGCGGCTAACAGCATGAGACCTACGGCGAGTTCAGGGAGAAGGTTTGTTATAAGGGCAATGCCAAAACAGAACGCAGGTAGGATGATCATTTGGGTAATTAGGCCAACGATCATCGCTTTGGGATAATTAAAAATCCGTTTAAAATCGGCTAAAGTCAGCGACAGACCTAGGCCAACCATAATAATAGCGATAGCTAGGGGTAAAAGGACGAGGGATAGAAAACTTGCTTGCATGCGGAAAATTTTGAACCTTGCTGGAAAATAAGTTAAAATTTGATTGCTATCCTAAAATTCGTGGCGCGTCTTGCTTTGTGGATTTTCTGTCCGCGGGTTCGGATTGAGGGTGCGGAGTTGATGGCGGCGCGGGGACCTCTGCTGATCGTAGCTAATCATCCTGATTCGTTTCTAGATGCTGTGATTTTAGGTGCATATTATCCGCGGAAGCTTCATTTTCTGGCTCGCGGGGATGTGTTTCGAAAACCGTTATTTGGATTTTTATTACGGTCGATGGGGATGATTCCGATTCATCGGGCACGTGAGGGCCGCGAGCATTTACATTTAAATGAAGGTACGTTTCAGGAATCGGTCGAAGTGCTTAGTCGGGGAGATGGGCTGTTGATTTTTATCGAAGGGATCTGTTTATTAACCCATGAAATCCAACCCTTCAAAAAAGGAGCTACTCGTATATTGGAGTCGGCTCAAGCCACGGGCATTCAGCCCATGGTGCATGTGGTGGGATTGGGATATTCGAATTTTAGGTCATTTGGAAAAGTGATTCATGTGGCGATTGAGTCTTTTTCGGAGGAAGCGATTTTTGATCATGCGCGGCATCGGTTGGATTTTAATGCGGCCGTGCGGGAGCAAATGGTTCGTTTGGTTCGCGTGCCTGATGAGGTAGTGGTACTTCGAAAAGGGCTGTTTTACTACCTAAACCTACCTTTTTTTCGTTTGGTCAGTAATTATGTTTGGAGTCGTACGGCGGGTACCGTTTTTTATGATTCGGTGCTATTCGGGGTTTTGTTGGTTACGTATCCAATATATTTGGTTGCGCTTTCAGCTCTTTTTCATGGGCTATTTTCCATCCCGATAGTCATGACTATGCTGGCACTTCCGGTGGGGTTTCGTTTGACTGGGATTCGAGTGGTTAAAAAATAATCAATAAACGCATGAAATAGGTTTGCGTATAGAGCACATTCCCCCTTACCTTTGCCAAACCTTGGAGGATTGGCAAAGGTAGGAAAAGATGGGTTCGTTGAAATGCGAAAATTAGCTAATTTTGACATTGAATAATTGAACAACATGACTAAAAAGTATGATTTCCTGATTGTGGGCGCTGGATTTTTTGGCAGTATTTGTGCCCGCGAATTAACGAATCAAGGATATTCATGTTTGGTCATCGAGAAGCGCGAACACATTGGCGGTAATTGCTACACCGAAAAACGGGACGACATTAACTTACATGTATATGGTGCGCACATTTTCCACACGTCAAATGAGCGCGTTTGGAAATGGATTAATCAATACGCGACTTTTAATCATTACACGAATCGGCCAATTGCGAATTACAAAGGGGAATTGTTTGCCTTGCCGTTTAACATGTGGACGTTTAACCAACTTTGGCAAGTAAACACGCCGGAAGAGGCCCAAAAAATCATCGCCGAACAAGGAAAAGATATTGTAGATCCACAGAATTTAGAAGAACAAGCCATCAAATTAGTAGGTAAAGACATCTACGAAAAATTGATCAAAGGCTATACAGCCAAACAATGGATAAAGGATCCAAAAGAACTTCCAAAAGAGATCATAAAACGTCTTCCTGTTCGTTTTACCTTTGACACAAACTATTTCAACGATCGATTTCAGGGAATTCCAGAAGGTGGATATACGCAGATCTTTGAGAGATTACTAGATGGAATTGAGGTGCGCTTGAATGTGGATTATTTAGCGGATAAGGAAGCATTTAACACACTGGCAAATAAAGTAATTTATACAGGCCCAATTGATTCATATTTCGACTATCAGCACGGGGAATTAGAGTACAAGACCACGCGTTTTGATCATGTTAAAAAGGAATATCCCAATCACCAAGGTGTTGCGGTTATGAATTATACAGATGCCGAGGTTCCATATACACGCATTATTGAGCACAAACATTTTGAGTTTAATGAGACTGAAAAAACCTGGATTAGTTACGAATATCCAGAGCCGTATCAAGCGGGAAAAACGGAGCCGTACTATCCGGTGAATGATGCCGTAAACAATGAGTTATTTAGTAAATATCAAGCATTAGCCGCTGCAGAATCGCAGGTGTATTTCGGTGGGAGACTTGGTGAATATAAGTATTACGATATGCACCAAATCATCGAGCGTGCATTAACGATGGTGGAGACTTTTACCCCTTAGTTTTCACTACCTTTGCCAATCCTCCAAGGTTTGGCAAAGGTAAGGGGGAAAGCCTACCCATGCAAGGCCTTCATTTTTTTGCGAATGAAATTCGTGGCAAATTCAGGGGCGATTCGGCATAAAATATCCATGAATTTCGAGTCAGACCCCACAAAAACATGAAACTGATTATTTTCCATACCCGCTAAAATAATCCGTGCGGCATCCGTTGCAGGCAAGGCCACCATCGCTGAGGAACCCGGAGAAGAAGAACCCTCAACCCCAGAATTACCCGTAATATTCGTCGCAATCGCACCAGGAAAGACAACCGTAACCCGAACGGAAGTCTCTTTCAGTTCTGCATATAATCCTTCTGAAAATAACTTGATAGCGGCTTTGGAGGCACCGTAGATGCTTTGGCCGGGAACGGGCAGAAAACCACCCATACTAGAAATATTTACGATATGCGCCTCAGGGCGAACTAATAAATGTGGTAGAAATGCCTTTACCACCGCCACACTCCCATAAAAGTTAACATCCATCACGCGCTCAATCGCGTCAAAACTTAACTCATTCACCCGCACAAAAGGCTGAATGATCCCGGCATTATTGATAATTCCATCCACATGCCCAAAATGAGCAATCACCTGATCTGGTAAAGCAAGCACAGCAGCTCGATTGCTAATGTCCGCTTCCAGCGTTAAAAAATTAGCGTCATCCGCCGAACAAATTTGTTTTGTCTCCAGCAGCTGAGGCAAGTGTATGTCCAATGCAGCAACTTTAGCCCCTTTGGCGATGAGCTGGTGCGCCATTTCGCGCCCCAGCCCACTGCCTGCTCCTGTGAGCAAAAATACTTTTCCGGCGATTTGCATTATTCTTTCACGCGCATCCCCTTCGCCTCAAACATACCCATCAAAGAGCCTTTCAAGTTGTCAGAATCAACTTTCGTCAACTCTAAATTCACATCGTACCCTTGAATTGTGAAATAAACAACAACTTTATCCTTGTCATCTTCCACTTTCGCAATTTGAATAGGCTCTGCTGCAGTATCACCAACAATCTTTAAGACACCCGTTAACGCGCCATCTTTACGAACCAAATCCGCGGAAAAAGTAGCATCACCATTTGGGGTGCCTAAAACTAGAAACTTCCATTTTCCAGCGAAAAAATCAGTTGGATCTGGAAGCTTAGCAAACGATGTTGCAGAACACAATGACATTAAAACAAACACAAACGCAACTAAATTTTTCATTTCATTAAAATTTAAGGGTTTATACTAAAAGCAAATATAGAAACATTATTAATATTGTCTAATCTTGATACAATATGAATTGGCCAAAAAGGACTTCATGCTTGAGCTTTGGCAAACCTGACAGGTTTGCCAAAGCTAAGGAGAAAAAAGATCCTTTGAACCTAAAAAACTGATAAATACCCAATCAAATTTATCCATCCACTTTAAAGCAAATACGCATATTCCCAAACATTGGGCGTACCTTTGCGCTTTCAAAAATTCCCCCCAACATGCTTACTTCTGCGAACCGCACGAAAATTATCTTAATACTTGGCATACTTTCGGCGATCGGGCCATTGTCCATCGACATGTATTTACCTGCTTTCAAAAATATTGCACACGCCTTAAACTGTTCACAAGAGGAAATGGGCTACACCCTTTCCAGTTTTTTTTTTGGAATTTGTATGGGCCAATTAATTAGTGGCCCCTTACTGGACCATTTTGGCCGAAAAAATGTCTTATACATCGGGCTTTCAATCTACGTAATAAGCTCCATTGCCTGTGCATTTGCCCCTTCTGTGGAGGTATTAACCATCTTTCGCTTATTTCAAGCCTTGGGCGGTAGCGTGGGAATGGTTGCCCCAAACGCCGTCATTCGGGAAACCTTTGAGGAAAAAGAACGACCAAAAATCATGTCTTTCATGATCTTAATTTTAGGGGTTTCGCCCATTCTTGCTCCCTCACTTGGAAGTTTATTATTGACATTAGCCAGCTGGAAAGCTATTTTTCTTGTTTTGGCAGGAATCCTATTAGTCATCATATTCTTAATCAAGTCATGGCTTCCAGAGAAAATTAATCACGAGAAAAAAGGGCCATTCAAAATAACGACCATTGCCAAAGCATATCGCGCACTTTTTAAAGAAAAAGAATACCTGATTTTCGCTTTTACCGGCGCAATTGGCGCAGGAAGTATTTTTACATATGTTGGAGGAGCACCGTTGACATTTTTGAACTACTATGGAGTCAGTGAATCGAAGTTTGGATTATTATTTGCAATTGTGGCAGCGGGGATTATTTCGGCGAGCCAACTGAACCGCGTAGTCCTTAAAAAGTACACAAGTTTACAGGTGTTACGCGTTACATTGCCTACGCAATTGGCCTTGGGACTCTTATTGTCGATTTTAGCCAAATTCGAATTGCTGAACTTAGAGCTCAACATATTCCTATTGTTTTTAATTATGGGTTGCCAAGGATTCAATTTTCCAAACGTAGCCACATTGGCATTACGCCCATTTCACCGGGGTGCAGGTACGGCATCAGCTATGCTAGGATCCATTCAAATGGCCTGGGGAGCGGTGTGCTCGGTAGTCGTTGGGTTGTTATTTGACGGGACACCTTTCACCATGTCAATCATCATTTTTAGCTGCGCAGTTATAGCGAATACCATCCTGTTTGGCCTAGGAAATAAAATCATTTTGACACCAAATACACATGCGTGAAAACCAGCGATGTAACTCCCCTCAAATTTAACTCAAAATGGTCCAAAAACATATAAGGATTATAAAAAAAATTTATGATTCATAAGTAGCTATATAACGTCTATTACGTAAAGTATTTTTAATTTTGTACTTCAACAATTAAAAAATGGCACCATCCAATCCGTTAAAACGAATTGCCCAACTTGTCAAATTGCATAAAAAAGAAGTCGTTTCTATCTACCTCTTCTCCATGCTCAGTGGTCTAATCAATTTAAGTTTACCCTTGGGCGTTCAAACGATCATTGGTTTAGTGATGGGTGCGACGATGGTCAGCTCCATTTATGTACTTATTTTCCTCGTTGTCTTGGGCGTATTTTTGGTAGGTATTTTACAAATCAACCAGATGAAAATCATTGAGACGATTCAGCAGCGCGTCTTCACAAGTTATGCCTACACATTTGCTGACACGATACCTCGCATGGACTTAAAGAAAATGGACCACTATTTCATACCCGAAAAAGTGAACCGATTTTTCGATACGGTAAATATCCAAAAAGGATTTGCCAAGTTACTTCTCGATATACCTATTGCCACTGTTCAAATCGTATTCGGAATTTTACTTCTTTCCCTATACCACCCGCTCTTCATTTTATTAGGTATTTTCCTTATTACACTTCTCCTTCTTATTTTTAATTTTAGTAGTAATAAAGGGATTTCAACTAGTATTGAAGAATCAAATTACAAATACGAGGTAGTTGGCTTTTTTAACGAAATGGGCCGTACGTTAAAATCATTTAAATTTAGTCAAGGAACTCATCTGAACTTGGAAAAAACAAACGTTCACACCCGAGGATATTTGAACGCACGTACGCAACATTTTCACGTGCTATTATTTCAATACAAAACATTGATTTTTTTCAAAGTAAGTTTGACACTTCTGATGTTAACGTTGGGGACATTTTTATTGGTCGAACAACAGTTAAACATTGGGGAATTTATTGCCGCTGAAATCGTCATCTTAATCGTGATTGGGGCTGTCGAAAAACTAATCACTAGTTTAGATAGTGCATACGATGTGATCACCGGACTAGAAAAAATTGCAAGCGTAACCGAAAGCCCCTTGGAGCAATCCGGAACGATGGAACTGGGCGTCGACAAAGGATTAGATGTGCAGTTGGCCGACTTCTCTTTTTCATTTGACTCAAGTAAAAAAATACTAGATTCAATTACACTTCGATTTACACCGGGCCAAAAAGTAAGTATTTCTGGCCCTGAAGGTTCCGGTAAATCCATGCTACTCCGCATATTGACTGGAAATTACCAAGATTTTGAAGGCAGCTTTCAAATTAACCATTTCCCTGTTCAAAATTACTCCTTACAAAGCCTTCGCAAATACACAGGTATTTTACTTCACGGACAGGAAATATTCGGCGGAAGTCTGTGGGAAAATATTAGCTTAGGACAAAAGAAAATCACAAATGAAGTGATTCTCCAAAAAGCAAATGAACTTGGATTTGAAGATTTGTTAACTCATTTTCCTTTGGGTTTCAACACACTCATGGAGCCCATCGGGAAGAAAACGCCACAAACCATTATTCGCAAAATTCTCCTACTTCGTGCACTTTGCGGAAATAAAAAACTACTACTACTAGAAGAGCCTTGGGCAGGTTTAGAGCCAAGCAACAAAGAGATAATTAAAAAATACCTTTTGAATTTACCTGCTGATACGACCGTGATTGTCGTTTCAGATGATGCCGATTTTAATAAATTGACAGACCAACAAATTAACATGACCCATGGAAAAGTTTAACTCGTTTGACCACATCTACCAAGAAGAGAAAGGCACGGCAGTTAAACCTTGGTTATACACCTTGCTTTTTCTTAGTCTTGCGCTTATATTTTTACCTTGGACTCAGAACATTCGTAGCAGAGGAAATATTACAAGCCTTTTTCAAGAACAAAAACCTCAAAAAATTTATAGCCCAATCGCCGGTAAAATTTCTAGGTGGTGGGTCAAAGAGGGGGACAATGTTCGGGCTGGAGATACCCTTGCCAAAATCACGGAGATTAAAAGCGAGTACCTTGACCCTAATTTGATTGCACGTACACAAGACCAATTGAATGCCAAAGTGGGATCCCTCAGCTACTATGAACAAAAGATTTTAGCCACCGATGCCCAGATTAAAAACCTGAAACGTTCATTGACCCTGAAACAAGAGCAGGTAGGAAACAAAATAAAGCAGCTCCAACAAAAAATTACGGGAGAGCGGGCCGAATTAGAGGCGGCTAAAAATGACTATGCTTTAGCCAAAGACCAATTTGACCGAAACCAGAAAATGTACCGGGAAGGCTTGATTTCGCAGACGCAATTCCAACAAAGAAATGTGGCCATGCAAAATGCCCTGGCGAAAAATACAACGGCGGAGAATAAGGTAAATCAAACCTTGCAAGATATAGCAAACGCACAAATTGAGTTAGGGGGTATTGACCAAGAATACCGCGAAAAAATCAATAAGGCAGAGAGCGAACGGTTTCAAAGTTTAGGACAGGTGGAAACCAACAAAGGAGATGTGGCCAAACTAAAGAATTTGGTAACCAATTATACCATTCGAAATGGCATGTATTTCATCATCGCACCGCAAGCCGGTCAGATTATACAGGCAACAAAATTCGGACTTGGTGAAATTATTAAAGAAGGAGAAGACCTATTGACGATTGTTCCAAACGTTAATAATGTTGCGGTGGAAATTTTCGTCCGTCCCGTAGATTTACCCCTCATCGTACGCGGGGAAGAAGTCCGTTTAATTTTCGATGGTTATCCCGTGATTTTATTTGCTGGAGGCTGGCCTAATCAAAGCTTTGGAACCTTCCCCGGCAGAATTCGCGCAGTGGAAAATACCATCAATGAGCAAGGACTGTTTCGCGTCATCGTGGAAGAGGACCCGCAAGGAAAAAGATGGCCCAAGCAGCTTCGAATCGGTGCGGGCGCTCAAGGAATTGCCCTACTAAACGACGTGCCTGTTTGGTATGAATTGTGGCGAAATATTAATGGATTCCCTGCCGATTACTACCGTGGCAAAACAGCAAAAAAGGAAAAGAATGAAAAATAAAGTCTTGCTTTTTCTGCTGGTTTTCAACGTCAGTTTTGGCCAACAAAAAACGCTGAGCTCGACGGATTATTGGCAAATTGTTCAAAATTTCCACCCCATTGTCAAGCAAACTTTGATTGAAATTAAACAATCGAATGCCTCGCTGACGATTGCACGTGGCGCTTTTGACCCTATATTGGAACATTACAGCACACAAAAAACGTTGGATGGCAAAAATTACATTGAATATCACGCGCCATCCCTAAGTATCCCTACCTGGTACGGCATCGAGTTCAATGCAGGTATAGAAAATATCAGAGGTTCGCGGCTTGATGAAAGCCAAACTATGGGCCAGACGAGTTACCTCGGTGTTCAAATTCCGTTAGCTAAAAACCTGCTCATGGATAAGCGACGAGCTGTACTTCAGCAGGCTAAAATTATGCAAAAAATGGCGATTCAAGATCAGCGTAGCGAACTGAACAAATTACTGTTAGATGCCATGGAAAGTTACATCTCTTGGGTGAGGAACTACCAAGCTTTTCTATTAGTAAAGGCTAATTACCAAAATGCAATCAATCGATTGGAGTTCGTAAAAAAGAGTGTCGAATTTGGAGATAGACCCGCAATTGATACCCTAGAGGCGCTAACACAAAAACAGACTTTTGAAAATATGTTGACCACAAAGGTCTTAGAAGTTGCCAATGCCCGCATCGGCCTGTCTGCTTACCTTTGGAATGCGAATAATAATCCCGTTGACCTAGCCGAAGATGTAATCCCAACACCAAACGATGAAGTTCGCTTACTTGCCAATGCCGACCTTAATCTGCAAAGTCTCATTGAAAAAGCCATGCAAAATCACCCGGAACTTAATAATTACCGAAATAAATTAGATGTATTGGGGATTGAAAAAAGGTTAAAATTTCAAAGCTTATTGCCTAAACTAGACCTAAGCTATAACCATTTGTCACGAGGCGGCCCATCACTTTTGGGAGCTGCCTTCTTAGAGAATAATTATAAATACGGCGTTAAGTTTGAAATCCCCCTTCGGCTTTCCGAAGGTCGCGGTGCGTATCAAGCGGCCAAGTTAAAACTCGAAAATGAGCAACTTAATTTGAATCAAAAACAGGTTCAAGTTGAGATCAAAATCCGAAATTACTTCAATGAATTCGAAGCCTTACAAAAACAAATTAGAACACAGGAATCTGCTTACAAAAATTTTCAATCGCTTGTAAAGGCTGAGGAACTACGATTTGATAATGGAGAGTCTTCGTTGTTTTTAATCAATAGTCGGGAAATGAAATCCCTAGAAGCAGCAGAAAAGTTGGTGGACCTAAAAGCCTACCTACAAAAAACCACCTTTGCCATGCAGGCGAGTGCGGGTATCTTATATGAAAACTAGATTTTTCGGTTTTTGACCTGATCAAAAGCCGCATCATAGTCAGTTCGTATCGTTCCCATCACACGGTCCCAAAACAAGGTATATAAACCGTAATTCCCCTTAAAATATTTGTGGTGCTGATTGTGTGCCACGGCTGTATTTACCCACCGACCGATCTGCGTTGTATTAAATCCTTTGGGATATAATTCCCAACCCATGTGTCCATAAATATTGTAGATAATGGAAAAAAGGAAAAAGATTGGCACATGTGTAACATGCATGGGTAAGGTGAAATAAAACAAAATGATTATCCCATTTTCCAGAATCGCTTCCAAAGGGTGAAAGGCATACGCCGCCCACGGCGAGGGATTCGTAGATTTATGATGCACTAAATGAAACCATTTGAATAATACGGGATGGTGCATCATTCGATGAATCCAATAAAAGTAGGTGTCATGTATCACAAACATGATTGGGAAAGCGAGTAGATAATAAGCCAATCCGTATTCAGCAATTTCTCGGTAAATCGTGGTATAAGGCCTTACGGAAGGATTGAAAACGATCGCTGTCACAATCAAAGAAAAAATGATCATACTCGAGAGCGAGTATATCATTTCGCGGAGATAATCTGAGTTTTTAGGAAAAGAGACTTGAATTTTTTTGGCTGCTATTCGATTTCGCAAGAAAAAATAACATAGGATAAATATGATGCCTGCCAGAATAAAATAGCGACTGCCTACATTACGAAGGATTTCAAGAAATTTATCGGTGGAAAAATTCATCGTGTAATATTACAAGAAATTTTTCCTTTTTAGAAATATCCAATTGTTCCGCATTAGATTTAAAACAATTCATAAAAAAAGGGCGCCTTCACAGGCGCCCTTCCGTTATTTTAATTTCATATTGACAGGGTCCCACTGGATAATCTTCTTGCTGAAATAACTTTCATTACAAGCCAAAGCAGGCGCGGCCGCTCTAAATCCAAAGGTCGCGTCTTCCACCACTTGCTTACCCGTACGAATCGCATCAAAGAAGTTTGTGAAGTGATCCACATGTTCATCGTAACCCGCTGGCGCTTTGAAAATCACATCTTCTTTGATCGGGCGCTTGCGTTGAGACTCCGACCATTTGGCGTTGTATTCCTTCGTCATCTCCTCCTGCATACTTTTCGGGAACGTAAATACCGAATCATATCCGCCAAAACCTGGCGCCTCTGGCATGATGCTATGAGTCACAGTTATCGTATTTCCCTTCACGTTCATCACTCCTTCTGAGCCGATCAAACGAGTCACCTCTTGACCACCCGTTCCGCTGACAAAGTTCACCTGCAAGGTCAATTGGAAGGCAGGGTGTTGAGGAGTATCCGGATATTGCATAACACCGGACATTACATCTGGTAAATTGCGCCCATCTTTCCAATAGCTAAATTGGCCCGTAGAGAAGATGGTTTCTGGACCATTTGAGTTCGTCATGAAGTGGGTTCCACTCAATAAGTGAATGAATAAATCACCTGCAACGCCAGTTCCTACTTCTTTAAATGCACGCCACCAGAAGAATTTCTTCGCGTCAAATTCCATTTTGGCCGTTGCTTCGATGAAACGATTCCAATCACACGTAGATGCATCTGCATCTTTTGGAATGGTATATTCCCACGCACCGATGGAGCTTTGGCGATCGTATACGGCGTTAACCATGTTGAGCTTTCCGATTTCGCCTTTGGCCAACATCTCCTTCGCTTTTGCTAAGCCTAAGCTGCTAACGCGCTGGGAGCCTACTTGTAATACCTTATTGTATTTCTTTTGCGCATCGATCACGCGTTGTCCTTCGCTGATTTTGTAGACCATCGGCTTCTCTATATACACATGTTTTCCTTTAGCTAAGGCATCGATGGTGATGCGTGCATGCCAAACGTCATGCGTCGCAATAATGACCGCGTCGATATCCGAACGGTCTAACAACTCTTTATAGTTACGGGTGGTATATAAATCTTTGCCGTAAAGTTCTTTGGCATTTTCGATACGACCCGTGTATAAATCACAAATTCCGGCTAATTCTACGCCTGGAACTTTTAGGGCAGATGCTAAATCGAAATGGCCTTGTACGCCAAAACCGATAACGCCCAGGCGGATTTTATCACCAATGGATATAGGTTTTTCGTAACGTAAAATTCGTTCTTCAGCTTTTTGCTGTACTGCGAATGATTGTAAAGGTGCCGCGGCGGCTACCATACTTGTTGCACCGATTTGCTGCAGGAATCTTCTGCGTGATGCGGAACTGTTATCTTTCATAAATAGGTTATTTTTTCGAGTGCTAATTTACAAATCTTCTAATGCGTAACGCACATAGGCGAACTTTTTCCCATCAGGACTCCAAGATGGAACATTGATCGTGCCCTGTCCGCCATAAAATTCCTCCGTCAAATCTCTAATTTTTTTCGTTTTCAAATCTAATAAGCGCAATTTAATTTGTCGGCCAAACGGATGTGACTGAGCCTGGTCTTTCATATAGGTAATGATGGTCGCAACTTTATTATTGGGTGCAATATGCGCAAACCAATTCGAGTAGTTGTCAAATGTCATTTGTTCCGGCTCAGATCCGTCAGGTTTGATTCGCCAAATTTGCATCATGCCTGAACGGTACGAATTAATGTAAATGTATTTCCCATCGGGCGAATATTCGGGTCCATCATCCAACCCTTCCGTGCTTGTCAACCGAATTTCTTCGCCGCCATTCGTCGACATGGCGTATACGTCAAAATTACCATTTCGTTCTGCGCAATAGACCATCGTTTTCGCGTCAGGTGAAACACCATGCCAGTACGACGGTGTCAAAGGGGTTAACTGAACTGGCTCTCCTCCCGCTGCGCCAAGCTTATAAATGAAGGACGATCCACCTTTTATCTCCGATTTCCCGCTCGAAATAAATAAGGTTTTTCCATCAAAGGTATACCCATGATCATTGTTGGCCTTCTGCACCGTCCCCGTATTCAGCCCGCCTAATTTCTCCCCTTTCGGGCTGATTTTTTCCAGTTTTCCGTAGGCGTTTATCAAGAGGAATTTTCCATCGGTTGACCAATTAGGTGCCTCAAAATGTCGTTTTTCTTCTAAAATTTTCTCTGATTTACCGGACTTGAGGTCGTAAATGTATAAGGAGCTGATGACTTTTTTACCCGCGGGCACCTGTGCCGAAAGCGAGCTGGCGATGAGCGCCAGGGCGACGATTTTTTTCATGGTAGGTTTAGATTCACGTAAGTTTACGCAGAATCGGAAAAGATTCCTATCCTGACTCCCCCCCTTATCTTTAGGCCGCTTCCTTTGGGACCCCTTACCTTTGGCAATCCTCCAAGGTTTGCCAAAGGTATGGCTTGGGGGGCTAAATTTCACCATGAAAACTGATAATCGAAATCAGTTTACTGGAAAGAAAATGCCAGCGGAAATACAAAACTTACGATCGCTGCCCAAAGTGCATAATAGGGCAAAAACCAGGTCATTCCTGCCTCTACATCAGCGAGATTTTTTTGCCCTTTGAGCAATCCGAGCAATTGGCGCGTAACAAAAATTAAGTTCAATAAAACCAGTACATTACTACCTAGAACAGCCAATCGATTTGGCGTAACCCCCAATTCATACAATCGAAAGACGATAGCCGAAAGCGCAATCCCATTATTGATAATCGCAAGGCAGGCTAAGCCAATCAACGAAAAACGTTGAAATGACGAGGCTGAATCTTTCGTCGCTTCGCTGACTGAGAATAACAACAAAGCCATCACCCCGATCAAAATCCCGTTAAAAATTAGCAGGAACTCGCGATCGTTGTAGGGATCTTTTCCCGCGTAAATGAATGCCGCGAGGAAAATCACCAACATACCCGTAACTAATGGCGTAAAGATCCGCGCAATCACGGGGGAAATTCGGCTAACTAACGAAGGGTTTTGTTGGACTACTAATGTGGCCAACAAAGGCACCGATGGAAGCGCGGAAAGGACTAAATAACGGAAGTAAAAATCCTCGATTTTGATGTCGATCAAATTGAAGAGATTAATCGTCAAAGCTGTGAATAGGCCCCCCGCTAAAACAATCACGGCACACATCACCAATAAATCTCCATGAAAACGCAGAAATTCAATTCGCTTTGAGGTGATAGACAAATTTGCCCCACTGTAAATAAACCCTACTAACATCCACAGTAAAATTGGCAAATGAATACAACTTAAAACCAAGGTGTCACTGGCCGGACCAACAGGCAATACATTGATAAATACCATCGAGAAAAGCAGAATCCCTACAGGTGTAATTAAGGATTTAAATGGCAAGCCTTGTTTATATGTCAAATACGCTGCCATCCCCGGCATCACAATAAAGGCCATATTTCGTGGAAAATAGACATCATGTGAGATGGAAAGTATATCCGGTAGCTGCATAAAAAACGCCACAAAAAGCGCGATAAGACCCACAAAAATCCAATCCTTTGAACTTCCCCAGCTGATTTCATCTTGCGTATTTCGAAGGCGCTCATGCCATATTTGAGCCGTTAATTCCGTCTGAATTTCAGGATAAACCGCATGAAATGCGCGCGTAAATGCAACAGGATTCGACCGGTATAATTGCTCCAAATTTGCCGGATTCGTTAAGTTATCGGTAATATGTTTTATCATAGAACAACAATTTTACTATATAGCCGACGAATTTAAGTGTTTTTTCACTTCGACGGTAATCTCATCGGCTAAACGGTTGATAATATTCCATTTGGCATAGGGACGGTAGTAACAAATACTTACCTCCCGCTGTAAGGATCCGTCGACGATATCAAGTAAATGTTGCCTCCGCGATTCGCTCAACTGCCGTACATACAACGAAGGCAATAAGGTCATTCCCTGAAACGTATCGACCAGATTCAATAAGGTATCAAAGGTATTCGACTCAACAGACAAATTCGTAGGTAAGGATTTATTCTTCTTCAAATCGCACAATTGAATAATTTGATCGCGTAAACAATGACCCTCCTGAAGTAAAAAAATTCGCTGTTGGCTCAAGGCCAATTTACATATTTGCTTCTCCCCACTACTCATGTAGCCATACAGCAGCAAATCTTCCACATACAATAAAGAGGTCTCCAAATCCGAGGCCGATATGGGCGTACTTAAAATCCCGACGTCCAATTTCCCCTCTCGTAAATCTTTCACCAACTGATTTGTCGTCACCTCATGAATTTCCAAATGCAACAGCGGATATTTTTCCACCAATGGTTTCATGATCAAAGGCAAAACCGAACTGGCGATCGTTGGGATAATTCCCAACTTCACCTTCCCCTCAATTTTCTGATTAATGGCTTTAGAGGACGAAAGTAGCGCATTGGCATGTGCGACTACTTGTTGGGCCTGCACCAATACCTCCCGCCCATTTTCCGTCGTCGCAATCGGATTCGCCTTCCGGTCAAAAATCACGATATCCAGCTGCTCCTCCAGCTTTTTCACCATCGCGCTCAAAGTCGCCTGCGTAACATGACAATAATCAGCTGCTTTGGAGAAGCTTTTTAATTGGTCCACCGCCAGTATGTACTCTAATTGCTGTATATTCACCGTTATAGATTTTATCTATGCCAAATATAGAAAATTTCAGTTTTCTCTATTCAATTGCTTCACCTAATTTCGAATCCTAATCGGAATAAAATCAACACAATCATGAAAAAACTACTTATCCTTTGCGGCTTGTTAGCTTCCACTGCTACCATTGCCCAAGACTACGCTAACCCACACGGTGGTGCGGCTGCTAATCCTCATGGAGCTAACCCGCATGCGGCAGCTGGCACAAATCCACACGCAGGCATTAACCCACACACGGGAATGAAGACGGCCAACACGAATAAAGACTGGTGGCCTAATCAATTGAACGTAGGCATGCTTCGCCAAAACTCAGAGAAGTCAAACCCAATGGGCCCAGACTTCAATTACATAAAAGCATTTAAGAGTCTTGACTACTTTGCCTTGAAAAAAGACATCGCGGCAGTTTTGACAAAATCACAAGATTGGTGGCCGGCCGATTTCGGTAACTATGGTCCACTTTTCATTCGTATGGCTTGGCACAGTGCAGGAACATATCGTACAGGTGATGGTCGTGGCGGTTCTCGCGCAGGTCAACAACGTTTCTCTCCATTGAACTCTTGGCCGGATAACACAAACCTAGACAAGGCACGTCGTTTGTTATGGCCAATCAAGCAAAAATATGGTGATAAAATCTCTTGGGCCGACTTAATGGTCTTAACTGGTAACGTATCACTAGAGCAAATGGGCTTCAAGACATTTGGTTTTGCAGGTGGTCGTACAGACGTATGGGAGCCAGAAGCGAACGTATATTGGGGATCTGAGAAGAAATGGTTAGACGATAAAAACCGTTATTCAGAAGGTCGCAAATTAGAGAATCCTTTAGCAGCAGTTCAAATGGGCTTAATTTATGTAAACCCAGAAGGACCTAATGGTGTGCCAGATCCGGCAGCATCAGCAAAAGATATCCGTGAGACATTTGGTCGTATGGGTATGAATGATGAAGAAACTGTGGCGTTAATCGCGGGTGGTCACACGTTTGGTAAAACACACGGCGCTGGTCCTGCAACAAACGTAGGGGATAATCCAGAGGCAGCTAGCATTGAGAAGCAAGGAATGGGCTGGGAAAGCACCTACAAATCAGGTAAAGGTAAAGATGCGATTACGTCTGGTTTAGAAGTGACATGGACATCAACGCCTACGCAATGGGGTATCGGATACTTGCATTTATTGTTCAACAATGAGTGGTCTTTAGAGAAAAGCCCAGCAGGTGCAAACCAATGGATTGCGAAAAATAGCGCAAACATCATTCCAGATGCATTTGACAAAAATGTCTTCCATAAGCCTACGATGTTGACAACAGACATCGCTTTGCGCGTAGATCCAGCTTACGAGAAAATCTCTCGTAACTTCTTAGACAACCCAGAAGTATATGCGAAAGCATTTGCCAAAGCCTGGTTTAAATTAACGCACCGCGACATGGGTCCTAGCTCAACTTATTTAGGACCAGAAGTGCCGAAGGAGCAATTGGTTTGGCAAGATCCAATTCCTGCATTGAATCATGAGGTGATCAACGCAGCGGACATCGCAGCTTTAAAAGTTAAATTGTTAAACTCAGGTTTATCGATCAGCGAATTAGTAGGAACGGCTTGGGCTTCTGCTTCAACGTACCGTCATTCAGATCGCCGTGGTGGTGCAAACGGAGCACGTATCCGTCTTCAGCCACAACGCAGCTGGGAAGTTAACAACCCGAAGCAATTGGAAAAAGTATTAGCAGTTTTGGAAAAAATCCAACAAGATTTCAATACTAAATCAGGTAAGAAAAAAGTATCTATCGCTGATTTAATCGTCTTAGGTGGTTCTGCAGCGGTAGAAAAAGCAGCTGCAAACGCAGGTGTTAAAACAACTGTTCCATTTACTCCAGGACGTATGGATGCAACACAAGCACAAACAGATGTAGCTTCTGTAGGCTTATTAGAGCCAATGGCTGATGGTTTCCGTAACTACTTGAAAACACAATACACATTATCGACGGAAGAATTATTCGTAGATAAGGCACAATTATTAACCTTGACAGCCCCAGAAATGACGGTATTAACGGGTGGTATGCGTGCCTTGAATACGAACTACAATGGTTCGAAGCACGGTATTTTCACGGATAAAAAAGATGCGTTGACAAACGACTTCTTCTTGAACTTATTAGAAATGGGGACGACTTGGAAGCCAGCAAACGCAACGAAAGAAGAGTTTACTGGAACGAATACGAAGACCGGTGCAGCAGTTGCGACAGCAACACGTGCCGACTTGATTTTCGGTTCGAACTCAGAGCTACGTGCACTTGCTGAAGTCTATGCAACGAAGGATTCACAAACTAAATTTGTGAAGGATTTCGTAGCAGCTTGGACGAAGGTGATGAACCTTGACAGATTTGATTTGATGTATAAATAGATTGTTTAAAGGTTTGAAGAAAAGCCGGCTCATTGGGCCGGCTTTTCTTATTGCTTCGCCTTCAACTTATCATATTCGCTTTGCTCTAAGGATCCCCCTAAAGTATGGTAAGCCTTGAGGTATTGAATTCCTAACCCTAATCCCCAGCCTAGCATCGGCCAAATAGGCCAAGGAATATGATACTTTTTGGCGTCAACTGGCATCGTCAAATACCAGATAACCCAAAGAAAAGGGATAACGAGTGAATAAGAACCTAGGCTTCTTTTGAATTTAGCCCGACTTTTAGCTAGTGCCCACAATTGTTGATCTGTACTTTCCATAATGTTTCGATTTTCGGTTTCATCATCTGGAGCATACAATAAAGTCAAATTTACACCAAGCGCTTCACCGATCGCATTCATCGAATACAAGCTGGGCTTGCCTTCGTTACGTTCCATGCGTTGCACGGTCCGCAGGGCGATGCCTGACTTTTCCGATAATTCGTTTTGCGTAAGGCCCTTCGATGTGCGGATTTCCTTGAGTTGTTCTCCAAAATTCATAGGCCAAAATTGAGGTTTAAAATGGTAGTAACAAACGCCTTTTACATGACTTCTTTGCGTCATCGCTTAAAATTTTCGATGGCTTTATGTGAACCATCGCAACTAGGTTTGCGCTTTGTTAAACCACAAATACAGTCGGTGATACCAATACCTCTCAAGATATATTTTTCATTTTTCTCGATACGTGCGGTGCGTGTCGCCGACTGCTTGCCGTCAGAAAAATGCATGAGATAAGCGCGCTGTCTACCGGGGGTGAGTTTTTCAAAAGCCATTTTTACAGCAGGATTTTTTTCAAAAATAGCTGTTAATTCTTCTGGATAAGGGATTTCTTGCGGCTTTTCCATTTTCAATCCCAGTTTCTCTACCTCGATGGATTCGTAGACATAGGCTTTGATGAAGTCTTCTTTGGCCAAAATCTCCTCCACCGAACTAAACTTCATCCAGCGACCTGACTGCGTGTGCTCGCCAGGCTTTATTAACAGATTGTCCTCGTCTTGAAGTAGCACGCCGTTGAAAAAGCTCAAGGCACAATGTCCCTTTAAACTTCCAATGGCAATGATATTTTTCGTACCTACCATATACACCGGTGTCCGCCACTTAAAAGTTTCTATCAGCAAACAGTCAAGCAAAATGCGTCGCAAACAAGCCATTTCTGCGGACCAATGGTCGGCACTTAGGATGAATTCGTCTACATTCGGGTCTTTCATATGATTAGAATTGGCTACAGATATGCTTTACCCTACAAAGAAAGAAAAAACCCATGAAATCACGAATGCTTATTGCGCTGCTTTTTGCTTCTAGTTCGTTACTAGCCCAAACGCAGCCCGTCCTTGTCGCCATGAAAACGCCTACGCTTCGTGTAGGAAAATTGTCATTTAAAGATCTTAACAAGAACAACAAACTTGACAAATACGAAGACTGGCGTTTGCCCGTAGAGGCGCGAATTACAGATTTGGTGTCCCAAATGACGCTTGAAGAAAAGGTGGGATTTATGCTCATCAGCACGACTCGCATGGGTGGAGATCAAGTTTTCAATAATGGGGTTCAAGGTGGCGGTGGTCCAAAACCTAAAATCACGGAAGGGTTTAATGAGGAAGATTTGGTTCAAAACACCAACATGTTTACCCGTAAACCGCTGGACGCACCAAATATGTCGGCAGCCGGTACCACCAAAGGTGTATCTCAATTTCACTTACGGCACTTCATTTTACGTGCAAGTGCCTCTCCAGAAATTATGGCCAAATGGTCGAATAACTTACAAGAACTTTGCGAAAGTACACGATTAGGAATCCCGGCCATTGTTGCCTCGAATCCACGTAATCATGTGACGACCGATGCATCGGTGGGATTGAGCGTGGGCCTAACAGCATTTTCAAAATGGCCAGGCGAATTAGGTTTGGCGGCGATGCGTGACTTTGATTTAACACGTAAGTTCGCAGAAACAGCCGCAGCTGAATGGCGCTCGGTCGGATTACGGAAAGGTTATATGTATATGGCGGATTTGGCCACAGAACCTCGTTGGGGACGTGTCGAAGGAACATTCGGTGAAGATGCGGATTTGGCATCTAAAATGATCACGGAAATTGTCTTAGGATTTCAAGGTAAAAAAATAACACCAACCTCAGTAGCGATGACCACAAAACACTTTCCGGGTGGTGGGCCGCAAGTAGATGGGCAGGACTCCCATTTTGATTGGGGAAAATTCGCACATTATCCGGGCGGCATGTTTGACTACCATGTGAAACCATTCAAGGCAGCGATTGCTGCGGGAACATCGGCGATCATGCCTTACTATTCAGCACCTAAAGGCAAGGAATTTGAAGAGGTGGGTTTCTCTTACAACAAGGCGATGATTGGTGATTTATTGCAAGGCAAATTAGGCTTCAATGGAATCATTAATTCGGATACAGGTCCAATCGAAATGATGCCATGGGGAGTGGAAAGTATGAGCATTCCTGCGCGCTACCAAAAAGCCTTACAAGCAGGCGTGGATATTTTCTCTGGTGCGGCAGATCCGACCACCTTGATTGACGTAGTAAAAAAAGGCTTAGTTTCAGAGGCGCGCATTGATCAATCTGTGTCAAAATTATTAAAAGAGAAATTTGATTTAGGGCTATTTGAGAATCCGTATGTCAATGTCGAAGAAGCGGTGAAAACGGTGGGAAATAAGGAGGCGGTTGCGGCGGCTGATTTGGCCTTGCGGAAATCGATTGTGCTACTGCGCAATGATGAAAAGCGTTTGCCATTAGCTAAGAAAACTAAGGTTTATTTTGAAACCTACTTCCAATCCGGGCGTAATGCAGGAGAGGCCATCAAAGTTTCGAAACCAGTATATCCGGGTCTTGAGTTTGTGTCAACGAAAGAAGAGGCCGATGTCGTTTTACTGTGGTTGGTTCCTACAGCCGGTGGATTATTCAGTTCCCAAGGTTCAAAAATCGACCTGAACTTGTCTAAAAACCGCATTGACGTTAATCATGTTAATGAAGTTTTGAATGCTAAGCCAACGGTCCTTGCGATTAATTACACGAATCCATGGGTGATCGAGGAAATCGACAAGGGTAAAGCTTCATCCATTATTGCGACTTTTGGTACGACCCAAGAAGCTTTGTTGGACATCGTGACGGGGGCCTACAAGCCATCAGGCAAGATGCCATTCACAACGCCGATTAACCAAGCCGCGGTTGAGGCGAATAAATCCGACGTTCCAGGACACATGGAAGGTCCGGGGTATGGCTTGTTTGCCTTTGGGCATGGGTTGACTTACTTATAAAAAAGGGAGCAAATGCTCCCTTTTTTATAAGTTATATTTCAACCCCACCGTACCAATCATCTGACCATCTGTGATGGTATAATTGCCAAAGGCTTTGGCCTGAAAATGTTTGTTGATGTCATAGGAAATCGTCTCAGCAACACCGCTTAACTCACCCACCGACAAATAATATCCTTGTGAGAAAAAATTCCATTTCTTGTGATGGTAGTTGGCATTCCCCGACACCAGCGTCACTTTAAAATCCGTATTTCGCGCATTGCCATTCAGGATAAATGAGCCCACATTCCAGGAAGCGTTTACCGGGTAGGACAACGTTAATTCCCGACCAAAGAAACTCGTTACCTTATACTGCTCTGTCATTTGAAAAGCTGGAATATGTATGCCAGCTGTCGCTTTAAATTTCTTATCAATAAGTCGATAACGTGTAAATAAGGCCACCGTGGTGGGCGTCATACTTTTCATCCGCATCATGTACATCAATGATCCGGTCAGCCTTCTTTTCGGATTCGTACTGGCATTGATAATCAAATTGGGCTCCTTTGACGTAAACGCAGGAATAAATGAGAAACCACCGGTACTCATTTCAATACTTCCGGTTTGTGCGCTTAATGTAAATGAGGCTAAAATAAGGCCTATAGCTGTCAATTGTTTCATTTTGATACATTAGGGAATTTGAAGGCACAAAAGTAGTGCTTTTCTATTCTGAAAACAACCGAAGGCATTTTCAGTTTATGCTATATGCCTAAATCTCCCATCAATATCGTCTGGTTTAAACGTGACCTCCGCTTTACGGACCACGAGCCTTTGTACCGGGCATTGGAGGAAGATATTCCGGTATTATTGGTCTATTTTTTCGAACCTTCCTTAATCACATACCCGGATAGCGATGTGCGTCATTGGCGATTTGTGCATGAATCACTTGTTGAAATGCAGGGGCGTTTGGAAGATCGAAATGGTATTTTATACCTCTTTCATTCCGAAGTACTGCCTGTTTTTCAGGCTTTATCTGAGCAATTTAGTATTCACCAAATTTTCTCTCACGAGGAAATTGGAAATGATTTAAGTTATAGACGAGACAAAGAAGTAGCTGCTTTTTGCAAACGCGAAAAAATTACTTGGAAAGAGACGCCAACGGGCGGCGTGATTCGCCGTTTGAAATCACGCAAAACTTGGCAACAACGCTGGCAGGAAACGATGAGGCATGAGCCCTATTTAGTTCGCGAGGATAACTGGAACTTGCTACGTTTACCCTCTGAATTTTACACGGCTATTAAAGGTCCAGAACTACCCATTGAATTCAAAACGCGTAACCCTGTTTTCCAAGAAGGGGGCGAATATTGGGGTTGGAAATACTTGAAAAGTTTCATCGAAACCCGGCATCCCGCGTACAGTTCGTCCATCAGCAAACCTGAGGCCAGTCGGCGCGCATGCAGTCGCATTTCACCGTACCTAACCTACGGAAATATCAGCATGAGAATGGCTTATACGTTCACGATGCAGCATTATAAAACGGCGGCCAACAAACGAGCGCTTTCAAATTTCACATCCCGACTACATTGGCAGGGGCATTTCATGCAAAAGTTTGAGGATGAATCTCGGATGGAATTTGAACATGTAAATAAAGCATATCAAGGCCTTGAAAAACAGCGCGATGAGTCGTTGATACAAGCTTGGCAAAACGGCCAAACCGGCGTTCCGCTCATTGATGCCTGCATGCATTGCGTGGTTGCGACGGGCTATTTGAACTTCCGCATGCGAGCGATGGTGGTGTCATTTTTCGTGTTTAATTTATGGCAGGATTGGCGGGATTTGGCACATTTTCTGGCACGTCAATTTCTCGATTACGAACCGGGTATTCATTACCCGCAAATCCAAATGCAAGCCGGCGTCACAGGTATTAATACCATCCGGATTTATAACCCAATCAAGAATTCCTATGCCCACGATCCAGAAGGAGTCTTTATTAAAAAATGGGTGCCTGAATTAGCGGCGGTTCCTTCTACCTTAATTCATGAACCCTGGAAATTAAGTGACATGGAACAAACGTTATATGGAGTCAAAATCGGGGTGGATTATCCAGCGCCGGTGGTGGATTTGAGTGCCACACGCAAAACGGCATCCGACCAAGTTTGGGCGATGCGGAAAACGAAAAAGGCCCGACAAGAGGGGGCGCGAATCCTTGAAAAACACGTGAATAAATGAGCGCATTCCTAATCTTTCCACACCAATTATTTGAGCAAACGCTAACTCAGGAAGCGGATGTTTTCTATGTGGTGGAATCAACTCTTTTCTTCAAACAATACGCCTTCCATAAACAAAAGCTAATCTTCCACCGGGCTAGCATGCGGGCTTTTGCGGATCGACTACGCGCCGCAGGAAAAACAGTGGAATACATTGATGCGCAGGATCCTCGAGCTTCGGAAGTCGCACTGGTCTCCTCCATCGAAGGCGCGATAATGTTGTTCGATCCGAATGATTATTTGTTGGAACGCCGACTTCGCCGAGCGGGTGATATTCATTTTTTAACAAGCCCAAATTTCCTAAATACGGACACCTCACTACTCGGAACCCGAAAGCCCTATTTCCAAACAGCCTTCTACACCCAACAGCGAAAAGATCGCGGACTATTGCTCGAGGAAGATGGAAAACCGATGGGCGGCCAATGGACTTTTGATGCAGATAATCGCAAAAAGATTCCTAAGAATTCATTCATTCCGGCGCCCTTTCCGGAGACACCGACTAATAAATATATTCTTGAAGCCGTCGATTATGTTTACACGTATTTCCCTGCAAATCCTGGATTGGGCGAAAAGCCTTTTTCAGGGGCATATTATCCGGTAACTCATGATGAAGCACAGGGAGCATTGGACCAATTTATTCAAGAGCGAATACACTTGTTTGGCGATTATGAGGATGCGATCAAGGCGCAAGAAAAGACCTTATTCCATAGTATTTTAAGTCCGTTGATTAATGTGGGATTATTGAATCCGACTCAGGTGATCGAACGTGTCGCGGCCTCCGCTGCGCCATTAAATAGCGTGGAAGGTTTCATTCGCCAGGTTGTGGGGTGGAGGGAATTTGTGCAATTGTTGTATCGGAAAATTGGGGTCCAACAGCGCACCACAAATTACTGGGGATTCACCAACGAAATGCCTGCGGCCTTTTACACAGGAACAACCGGATTGGAACCCATCGACCAAACGATTCACAAACTTCTAAAAACCGGTTATAATCACCACATTGAACGCCTGATGGTGTTGGGGAATTTTATGTTATTGTGCGAGATAGAGCCTGACGCAGTTTACCGTTGGTTCATGGAAATGTACATCGACGCATACGATTGGGTGATGGTTCCAAATATCTACGGCATGTCGCAATTTAGCGATGGCGGTTTGATGACGACGAAACCCTACATCTGCGGATCCAATTACATTCTGAAAATGAGCGATTATCCGAAGGGCGAATGGCAGGAGATTTGGGATGGCTTGTTTTGGCGATTCTTAGATAAACAGCGGGAAACTTTCCGCAAGAATCCAAGATGGGCGATGCTGATTAGTACCTGGGACAAAATGCCTTTAGAGAAAAAGTCAACCCACTTAAACAACGCTGAAGCGTTTCTAGCTAAGCTGTTTACTTAGCTTATTCCAAAAAGAAAAGAAGCTATTGAACTCGCCTACTAGGCCAGGGGCAAGTGAGGGGTGTGCCTCGCGAACCCCATTAAAATGGGTATTGATGGGGTGGTCACGGAAAATTCCACTTACGTTAAGGGTGGCATATTCCCCGTAAAAAACTTGAATCCCAGGGATGTTTGCGGCTAAATCCAATATGAATTGTATAGTCTTTGGCGCCATCGGATGTTTCGCAAAATGACTAGGCTCTAAGACTAAAATTCGATTGCCCTCTTCGCCTTCGTGGAAGGTTGGGTCGAGCGTGTAATGGGTATAAATAAACGTAGGTACTCCTTCCTGTAAAACCGGTGTTTTTGTCGCGGGTGGAGTGAAAACTAGTTCGGCCTCCACGGAACTACGTAAAACTTCGGGAACAGCCTGAAGAGGCAAATCCTCATAATCAAAATCTAAAAAAGATCCTCTTTGGTCGCTACCCGTGTACCGATTTATATTTTCTTGATTGGCATAATACAGCTTATTGCTGAAGGTACCGGCGCACCATTGCCAACTCAGCGCATTGCTGGCTAAATCACCGTCCAACAAATGGTAATACATCCACTGAGCAGGTTCCAACCAATGGTATTTGGCCACATTACAAATGGTACCGGAGAGATACATTCGTAAATGATTATGTAAATATCCTTGAGCAGAAAAAGATGCCAAATGTTTATCCAACGCTTCTATTCCAGTCGATGCTGTTAAAATAGCTCCTGGAATGCCAAAACGCTCAATTCCCTCTTGTGGGTGGCGAATATCTTCAAAAATACCATCGCCCTTTTGAAACCAGGTGCGCGTATAAAACTC
>CAMCXW010000022.1 GCA_945883625.1 Spirosoma fluviale | reverse complement strand
AGCAGGTACATATGTACCGTTCAAAGTAAAAGACATTGCATTGGCCGATTGGGGTCGTAAAGAAATTCAATTAGCGGAAGCAGAGATGCCAGGCTTAATGGCATTGCGTGCAGAATTCGGCGCGGCACAACCACTAAAAGGTGCGCGTGTGGCAGGTTGTCTTCACATGACAATCCAGACAGCCGTTTTGATTGAAACGTTAACAGCATTAGGTGCTGAAGTTACTTGGTCCTCTTGTAATATTTTCTCTACACAAGATCACGCTGCCGCTGCAATTGCAGCAGCAGGAATTCCAGTTTATGCTTGGAAAGGCATGAATGAAGAAGAGTTCAATTGGTGTATTGAGCAAACATTGTTCTTTGGTGAAGATCGTCAACCGTTAAACATGATTCTGGATGATGGTGGTGATTTGACCAATATGGTTTTTGATGAATATCCTGAATTAATCGAAGGCATCAAAGGCTTATCAGAAGAAACTACGACTGGTGTTCACCGTCTATATGAGCGTATGAAAAATGGCACCTTGTTCTTGCCAGCGATCAACGTAAATGACTCGGTTACGAAGTCTAAATTCGATAATAAATATGGTTGCAAAGAGTCATTAGTTGATGCTATCCGTCGCGCAACCGACTTAATGTTGGCAGGCAAAGTAGCCGTAGTAGCAGGTTATGGTGATGTAGGAAAAGGTTCTGCAGATTCATTACGTGGTGCGGGCTGCCGTGTTTTAGTAACTGAAATCGATCCTATTTGTGCATTACAAGCAGCGATGGATGGTTACGAAGTAGTTCCAATGGACGAAGCAGCAACACGCGCAAACATCTTTGTTACAGCGACTGGTAACGTGAAGATTATCCGTGATCGTCACTTCAAAGCGATGAAAGACAAAGCGATCGTTTGTAACATCGGTCACTTTGATAACGAAATCGACATGGAATGGTTGAATGGCAATTATGGTTCGACTAAAGATCAAATCAAACCACAAGTTGATATGTACACGATTGATGGCAAAAACGTAATCGTTTTAGCTGAAGGCCGTTTGGTTAACTTAGGTTGCGCGATGGGTCACCCATCTTTCGTGATGTCGAACTCATTCTGTAATCAAACATTGGCTCAATTGGAGCTTTGGGCAAATGCAAAAAATTACGAGAACAAAGTATATATCTTACCTAAGCATTTAGATGAGAAAGTAGCTTTCTTACACTTAGCGCACATCGGTGCTAAATTAGAGAAACTAGAGAAAGAGCAGGCTGATTATATAGGTGTTCCTCAAGCAGGACCATACAAGCCTGAGCACTACCGTTACTAGAAATAGGTTTACTAAACTTGAAAAGCTGCACCAGAAAGTGCAGCTTTTTTTATGCAAATTTTGCTAAAATAAATCGGCGAAAAGCCCTAAATTTGCCTCAAATTAAGAAAGAAAAAGATATGAAATTTGGTGTAATTGTATTCCCGGGTTCAAATTGTGACGATGATACCGTAGGTGTTATTCAAAGCTTAGGTCATGAAGCTATTAAATTATGGCATAAAGACACGGATTTACAAGGTTGTGATTTCATTATCGTTCCGGGCGGTTTTTCTTATGGCGACTACTTACGTTCTGGTGCCATTGCGCGTTTTTCACCCATTATGGAACATGTCATCGAGTTTGCAAATAACGGAGGCTATTTAATGGGGATTTGCAATGGATTCCAAGTCTTAGTAGAAGCGCACTTATTACCAGGTGTTTTATTACGCAACAATTCACAGAAATTTATCTCGAAGAATATTTACCTAAAAGCGGCCACAAACAACGCCCTTTTAACCCAAGAATTAAATCTAAACAAAGCCTATAAAATACCAATTGCGCACGCAGAGGGCCGCTATTTTGCTGATGAGACTACCTTAGCTTCCTTGCAGGCAAATGATCAAATATTATTTTACTATTGCGATGAGTCGGGTCAAGTGACTGAATCTGCTAACCCAAATGGTAGCTTACTAAACATTGCTGGAATTTGCAATGAAGGACGGAATGTATTTGGATTAATGCCACACCCTGAGCGTGCTGCCGATCCAGATTTGAATAACACGGATGGCTTGGAAATCATGAAGCAATTGGTGCTTCAATTGGTTTAATTGTAGAGACGCGATACCTGTATTTTCTAACGTAAATCATTAACCTCAACACCTGGAAATGCCTTTTTACTAAACGTAAAATAAGCATCATCTACACCCGCTTTGGGATTTAATTTAGTCACCTTGAAAACTTGTTTTTTACCTGTCTTATTGACAATCGTCCATTCTTTGACGGTATTATCTGCCGTATTTATCTTCAATGTAATTTGTTTGACTTGAGTCGATTTAGCACCAGGTGCCATGTCTACCGTTGCGATACCGCCAACTTGGGACACTAATTTAAACTTGTAGCCTTTCTTATCAAATGTGTAAATTTTTGCAGGATTTAAGTCTCCATCTGCAGGATCAAATGAAGAGATATTCACTTCATTAATTTCCTTGATGTAGGTAGCAACTTCCTTACCATTATTAAAAATCTCCTGCCCTGCCGTCTTCAAACGAAACTTTGTACCCTTAACTGTAATCGATCCAGTCATGTTTGCACTACCGTCTGTTTGATAACTAAAATTTGCCGAGAACGACCCCATTCTCTTGTACTTCTGCTGCATCTTGTCGATCAAACTAACCGCAGGATTCGATTGCGCAAAGGTTGATAAACTAAGAAAAACGAATACAATTACCTGTTTCATACTTATAAATTTTTCAAAATTTCTTCCAATTCAGTTTCGGACTTGACTAATACCTCGCGTGCCTTTGAACCACCAAATGATCCCACAATACCAGCAATCTCCAACTGATCGATTAATCGTCCAGCCCGATTATATCCCAATTTCAACTTGCGTTGAATCAGCGAAGTACTCCCCTGCTGATGCATTACAACCAAACGTGCTGCCTCATCAAAATAAGCATCGCGATCTCCTAAATCGATATCACCACGATCTTGACCTCCCATCTCATCGGAGTCTGGTTCTGGCAACAAATAAGCCGTCGTATAGCCTTGTTGGTTCCCAATAAAATCACAAATCTCTTCTACCTCAGGTGTATCCACAAACGCGCACTGCAAACGGATTACTTCCGAACCCATCGATAATAGCATGTCTCCCATGCCAACCAATTGATCCGCACCACCTGCATCTAAAATCGTACGCGAGTCTATTTTAGACATAACCTTAAACGATAAACGCGCTGGGAAATTTGCTTTAATCGTACCTGTAATAACATTGACGGAAGGACGTTGCGTGGCAACCACTAAGTGAATACCAATCGCACGAGCCAACTGCGCCAAACGGGCAATTGGATGTTCTACTTCTTTTCCGGAGGTCAACATCAAGTCGGCCAACTCATCAATCACCAACACGATATAAGGCATGAAATCATGCTCATTCGGATTCAACCGACGGTTAATAAATTTCTGATTATACTCTTTGATATTCCGACAACCCGCTATTTTCAACTTATCATAGCGCATGTCCATCTCCTTACAAAGGGAATTCAGGGTGGCTACAACCTTTTTGGTGTCAGTAATAATGGCCTCCGCAGAATCTGGCAAACATGCTAAAAAGTGGCGTTCCAATTTATTAAATAAAGAAAGCTCTACCTTTTTAGGATCCACCAAAACAAACTTCAAAGTAGCTGGGTGCTTCTTGTAAATTAACGAGGTTAATAACATGTTTAAGCCCACCGACTTACCCTGACCAGTTGCCCCTGCCATCAACAAGTGAGGCATTTTGGCTAAATCAGCAACAAATATTTCATTCGAAATAGTTTTACCCAACGTAATAGGCAAATCATACGTAGACTTTTGAAATTTCTCAGAACCAATCACCGCGCGCACCGGAACCATCTCGCGGTTCTTGTTGGCAACTTCAATACCAATCGTTCCTTTACCAGGCATTTGGCCAATAATACGTACGCCCATGGCAGCCAACGACAGCGACAAATCATCTTCTAATGAAGTAATTTTACTCACTCGAACACCTGCCTTGGGAACAATCTCATACAACGTAACTGTGGGTCCGATCGTTGCCTCAATCTTCTGAATACCAATTCCATAATTCAAAAGTGTCTCGACAATCTTCTCTTTATTCTCCTTCAACTCATCCATCGTCACCTGAGTTGTTTGATTCTTTTGATCGTATTCTTTCAATAAATCTAACGTAGGATACACATACTTGGGCAGATCCGAGGTAGGATCGTATAAACCAAACTGCGCTACTAAATCATTCGCCTGCACTGCTGAGTTCATTGGAGCCTCTTCTACTTCCTCAATGGCTACATCATCTTCGTCAGCAACTTTGAAAGTAAAAGGTGTTTCGTCTACTTCATCTAAAGCATTTTCAGCTAGCTGTTGTTCTATAATTGGTAAATCTGCTGGTAAAACACCATCCACTTCATCTCCCACTTTAACAGGGGGAATATGCGGACGATACGTCTCCAAATCTTCATTATCAACACGAAAACTTTCATCATCATCCAAAAACGCCTCATCTTCCACAGGAATTAGCTCATTTTCCTTATTTAAAACACCTGAGGCAGCTTTCGGCTTAGAAGGATTCCATTGATAGAAAAGAACAAAAAATACCAAACCTAGGAATAGCACTAGAAAAATTGATAAATAACCAAGGAGCTGGGTCAATTTTTCGGTAACAAAAAAACCAACGCCCCCGCCAAAAGAATGTGGTAAATCCAATTGATAAACCACAAATCCAGCAATTAAACTCCCCCAAATAATGTAGAATAATACTTGCCACGACAAGCGATCGACCGAGTAAATTTCTCTTTTGTAAGCAAGTTTAAGACCCGACAAGAAGAACAACGGAATCAATAAAAACGACGACCACCCGAAAGTGCGAAAAATAAAGAAATGCGCAATTTTGGCACCCAGTAATCCGGCCCAATTTTTAACAGGAATATCAGACCCAGCAATAACATCGGCAGCCCCTAGTTCAACTTCACTTTGATCAGCCACCCCTACAACAAAACTGGATACAAAAGAAATAGTCAATAATGTTCCAATAAAAAATAAAAACCAACCTAAAATCAATCGAATGCGATAAGTCACTTCACCTGGGACACGGTCTTTTTTCGATTCCTTATCAAAATTAATTTGAAGCGTGCTGGTTGGATTAACAATCTTTTTGGCCATCTAATGCAGAAGTAATAATAACGTATAAATTTCGACTTTTTGATTTGATTTACAAAATCAAATATTAAAGCCCTTCAGAAACAATGGCACGATTAATTTCTTGAATTAATCCTGGCCCTTCATAAATAAAACCGGTATAAATTTGAACTAAGGATGCCCCAGCACGCAACTTTTCTATCGCATCATTTGCTGAATGAATCCCCCCTACCCCAATCATCGGAATCTTTCCCTTTGATTTTTTATGGATATACGCAATAACCTCCGTAGACCTATCTCCTACCGGCTTTCCACTTAGTCCCCCAGCTTCTGCCGTTACGGCAGGATCAGCAAGTAAACTCTCCCGCGAAAGTGTTGTATTGGTAGCGATCAAACCTGCAATACCTGTCTCTAATACAATATCAACTACATCATCTAATTGCTCATTCGTCAAATCTGGTGCAATTTTCAATAAGATTGGTTTCAATTTAGGTTTGCGTTGATTCAAATCCTGTAAGCGGGAAAGCAATTGCTTCAATGGCTCTTTTTCCTGTAATGCACGTAAATTAGGCGTATTAGGTGAACTCACATTCACCACAAAATAATCCACCACGGGGTATAAGGTTTCAAATCCTTGGCAATAATCATCATCTGCTAATTCATTGGGCGTCACTTTATTTTTTCCCAAATTACCCCCAATAATCACAGGAGCCTGCCTAGCCTCTAATCGTTTTTTCATTTGAGCCAAACCATCATTATTGAATCCCATGCGATTAATAATGGCCGAATCTTCGGGCAAACGAAATAAACGTGGTTTCTCATTTCCATCTTGTGGCTTGGGGGTAACCGTTCCCACTTCAATAAAACCAAACCCTAATGTGGCCAACTCATCCACCAAGACTGCATTTTTATCAAAGCCTGCAGCTAAACCTACCGGATTCGGAAATTCAATACCAAAAACAGTCCGACGAAGATTGGGGTGCTCATACCCGTAAATGGCACGAAAAAGGCTAGAAACACCTGGGATTTTCATTGAGAATGTAAGCAAATCAGCCAATAAATAGTGTGCGCGTTCTGGGTCAAACAAAAAGAAGAATGGCTTAATTAGCTTTTGATAAATCATAAAATGCATGAAATTTTAACGAAGCAACAAAAATACAAAATGCCCCCTAGATAATGGGAATAAATCAAGGATTATCTGAAGATTCTTGAGACATTTTAAAAAAAAAAATTTAGACGTGATGACACTTTACTGAAAAAGGCTAATTTTAATTCAACCTTAGTGGTAATCAAGCATTTAAAAAATTAGTAAGCCTATGTTAAGTCGTGTTGCCAATTCCATTTATTGGATGAATCGCTACATTGAGAGAGCCGACAACTATGCCCGCTTTATCTCAGTGAATTTTAATTTAGCCCTTGATTTACCTCCGAATGTTCCCGAACAATGGGAACCACTTATTGTCGCCACGGCAGATCATTACAATTTCTTTGAACATTACCCCAAGGCCAATCGCGAAAATGTCTTGTATTTCATGACGTTTGATGAACTAAACCCTAACTCGATTCTTTCTTGCCTGTACAGTGCACGCGAAAATGCACGTACCATTCGCGAAAGTATTTCTCGGGAAATGTGGGAGTATGTCAACCAGGTTTATTGGAAAGTAAAAGATCGCGTAGAAGGCAGTAAACAGTGGGAAATTTCACGCTATCAAGGTTTCCTCGAAGAAATTAAATCAGGTAGCCAATTATTCTATGGGATTGTGGATTCTACGATAACCCGAGGGGAAGGTTGGCATTTTGGCCAACTAGGCAAATTGCTTGAACGGGCAGATAAAACAACCCGATTTCTAGATGTCAAATACTTCACGCTTTTGCCTGACATAGAGGCCATCGGTTCGCCGTTGGACTTACTCATGTGGTCAGCCGTATTAAAGTCGAATTCTGCATACAATATGTTTCGCCAACAGTACAAAGTCATCAACCCGCGTAACATCGTTGAATTCTTGATTTTAGAAAAAAGCTTTCCAAGATCCGTGGTACATTGCTTGCAAGAATCTGAATTGTCATTATATGCGATTTCTGGAACTTCTTTTGAACATGGCTATTCAAATTTGGCCGAAAAAAAGGTCTCCAAATTGCTTTCAGAAGTTCAATTCACTGAAATTGACGATATCTTATTGACTGGATTACACCAGTTTCTAGATAATTTCCAAACGAAAAACAATGAAATTGGCCAAACTATTTTCAATACCTATTTTGATCTGAAACCCGTAAATTAAACACGCCTTACGCGAAAAAATTGTAATATTGCGCACCCATTTGCCACCACGGAACATATGACTTATTGCTTAGGAATTACCGTTAAAGAAGGACTAATTGCCATCGCAGACACACGCATTACGGCAGGAAACGAGATGTATTCGAACAAGAAAATCTCGATTCATGAAATCAAAAACCGTAGCCTGTTTATCATGACAGCTGGTTTACGGTCGGTTCGGGACAAGGCGGTAACTTACTTTAATCAGACGGTCGACGAAGAAGAAGCGAGCTACGATTTTATGTTTCAAGCGGCTACAGCGTTTGGGCAAATGCTTAAAAAAGTTGCACAAGAAGATCGGGAATCTCTTGAAAAAGAAGGCTATCAATTTAACCTCCATGCGATTGTTGGCGGTCAAATGCCCAAAGATGATACCCATAAATTATTTCTAATTTTTCCTGAAGGCAATTGGATCGAAATTAACGATGGATTAAAATATCAGATTATTGGTAATTCAAACTATGGCAAACCGCTTCTAAATCGAAACCTACATTTCGACACTCCCCTAAAGGATGCTTTAAAAATGGGGTTTCTTTCTTTTGATGCCACACAAGTTAGTACCAATGATGTTGATTTCCCCATTGACGTAGTCGTATACGAAAAAGGCACCTTTAAGGCCAAAGAGGTGCGTTTATACAAAGAAGACATGCAGAAAATTTCAGATGACTGGAATCAAGCCTTACGTAAGTCATTGGAAGGCATTGAGGAAAATTGGATGAAAGACCTAATTTCGCTCCCGAAATGATCGCTAACATCCACCACAGTTTAGCTTATACGTACAGCGAACCTGTTTATTTGGAGCCGCATGTGTTATATGTTCATCCCCGTAAAAGTTCATTACTAACGGTCAAAACATTTGATCTCAGCATCTCCCCAACACCCGTCCAAATTTCAAAAAATTTAGATCCTGAGGGTAATATCCAAAATATCTTATTCTTTAAGGCGCCCACCAGCAGCTTAGTCATTAATATAAATGCTGTTGTTGAGACTACAGAATTCAATCCGTTTGATTTTGTGTATTTCCCATTTGAAAGTAAGCGATTGCCCATGCGCTATTCAGATGCTTATGTGAAGACACTTGCTCCCTATTTAGGTTTAGACGGTGTCACACCTGTGATCGAACAAACAGCGCGTCACCTAGCATCTCAAGTACAATGGAGCACTTCAGAATTCCTTAGTGATGTCAATGCCTTTATCTACAAACAATTTGCCTACGAAATTCGCGAAGAAGGAGCACCCAATACCCCCGAATTTACATTAATGAACCGCAAAGGTTCATGTCGGGATTATGCGGTACTATTTTCAGCACTTTGCCGCGCCTTGGGATTAGCAACTAGATTCGTTTCTGGATATTACACAGGCATTGCTCCGGTAGATGTTCCGAATCAAACGCACCATTTACATGCTTGGGTTGAGGTTTATTTACCAGGTGGCGGTTGGCGTGGATATGATCCAACGCAACATGAAGTCGTTGCTGGTAATCATATTCCTTTAGCAGCCTCCTGCCTTCCAGAGGAAATCACACCGGTTTTTGGAACGTATCGAGGAGCGGCGACGTCGACATTACTGACTGAAGTGTTTATTCAACGCGTTTAGCCTACGAGTAATTGGGCCAATAGATAATCTGCAACCAATATGGCAATACACGCATTCGTAACTGCGGCGGTTCCGGCTTTACCCACTTCATACGCACCGCCTTTGGTGTAGAACCCTTGGAAGGCTGAAATTGAGACAACCAAAAAGCCAAAAACCAACGATTTGATCAAAGCAAAAATCACATAGTTTGGCTTGAAATCGAATTGTAAACCGTAAATATAATCTTGTGGAGTCACTGATCCTGTTAACCATCCCGCCAAATAACCACCGTAGATTCCTAAGAAGCAAGCCATGGTCACGAGCATCGGAAAGGTCAACATGGCCGCAATCAATTTGGGTAGCACTAAATAAGACGAAGAATTAATTCCCATGACCTCAAGTGCATCAATTTGTTCTGAAATTCGCATCGTGCCTAGTTGGCCCGCAATATTAGACCCCACCTTACCCGCTAAAACCACACATGTAATCGTAGGCCCCAATTCCAAGATCGTCGAATCACGTACAATTAAACTGATGATATATTTCGGAACAAACGGATTATCCATATTGGCAGCCGTTTGAACACAGGTAACTGCTCCTAAAAAACTAGACACAATCGTAACAATCAACATCGAATCGATACCGATATCTTTAGATTCCTGCATAATCAATTTCCAATTCACCCGAAATTTTTCAGGATTTGTAAAAAGCTTACCTAGGAAGAGTAAATATTTGCCTAATTTTGACATGTGTTGCACAAACAATGAGCACCAAAGATAATGGATAAATCGATAGTAATTAGTGGCGGAAGTCAGGGAATTGGCAAGGCATTAGTAAAAAAATTCCTTCAAGAAGGTTTCCAAGTTTTTACTTGTTCACGGAGTCAGGAGAAGTTAAATGTCTTAGCACACGAATACAATAATCCACGCCTACACACCTATGCGGCAGATTTGAGTGACAAAAAACAAGTACAAGCCTTCGCGACATGGGTGTTATCTAAATCTCAAACGATCGAAATCTTAGTGAATAACACGGGCGTGTTCCTCCCGGGTCAAATTCAAAATGAGGAGGATGGGGTATTGGAAAAGCAAATTGAGACAAATTTATACAGTGCATATCATTTGACCCGTGCCTTATTGCCTACGTTTCAAGCCAGAAAATCAGGGCATATATTTAATATGTGTTCAACTGCGTCAATTACCGCATACACCTTAGGTGGCTCCTATTGCATAAGCAAATTTGCCTTATTGGGTATGACTAAAGTCTTGCGCGAGGAGACTAAAACACAAGGAATTCGCGTGACAGCTATCTTACCAGGTGCCACATTAACCCCGTCTTGGGATGGCGTGGAATTACCCACGGAAAGATTTATACCCGCGGATGATATTGCTTCTACGATTTGGGCAGCCTATCAAATGAACCCTTCGACCGTATTGGAAGAAATCCTCATTAGACCACAATTGGGTGATATTGATTTATGAGAACTTGGCAAGCATATGCATTAACGGATTTGGCCCAAGTGGCATCGGAATTAATTCCTGTTGCATTAGCCCATAGTTCTATCTGGTTATTTCGAGGCCAAATGGGAGCTGGAAAGACAACGCTCATAAAAGAAATAACACGTCAATTAGGCGTTGAAGGGCATGTCCAAAGCCCAACGTTCGCACTGGTCAATGAATATGCGCGACCAAATGATTCGGACATTTACCATTTCGATTTATACCGATTGAAAAATGCACAAGAGGCTTTAGACATTGGCATCGAAGATTATTTAGATTCAGGGAAAATTTGCCTGATTGAATGGCCTGAGCAAGCAGAAGAACTTTGGAATATTCCACATGTGGAATTTGACATAACACCCATTGACGAAAATACACGAAGTCTGACACTCCATGAGCACCATTAATCCTTTTCACGAACTACTTGCGCAACAGGGTATTATGCCCAAGGAGGCGATGTCATGGACGAAGCAGAATGCAAAAAGCATTCAAATAGGTCTACCAAAAGAAAGGTCCACCTACGAAAATCGCATTAGTCTAAGTCCACAAGCAGTACAATTACTGGTGGCCAATGGTCATGAGCTAATCATGGAACGCGGAGCGGCGGACCGGGCAGGATTCAGTGATGCAGATTATTTATTGGCAGGCGCCTCGGTGACGGATCAAATTCAAGAAGTTTGGCAAAGTAGCCTCGTGTTAAAAATAAATGCGCCGACCATCGAAGAGATTAGTCACATGAAACCCGGTCAAGCTTTTGTAGCGAGTGCGGCCAAGTACCAGCTAAGCGCAGAGGCAATTGATCAAATCAATGCCAAAAAAATCATGGCCATTGGGTTGGAATATGTGGAAGATAATGGTGGAGGATTGCCATTTGTCAAAAGCATGGCAGAAATTGCAGGCCAAATGGTCATGCCCATAGCCAGTCAAATTTTAAGTGCATCCCACGGTGGCGGCATTTTAGTAGGAAATGTAACTGGCGTCTCACCTTGTCGGATCGTCTTATTAGGCTCCGGAAATGTAGTAGAGCAAGTCGCTCGTGCAGCCTGGCATGCGGGCATTCAAGTCCAAGTTTTTGATAAAGATATTTATAAGCTACAACGCTTAAAACAAAGCCTCGGGTTCCCATTGGTCACGCAAGTAATTGATTCCGAAAACCTCCCGAATGCCCTTCAGGATGCTAATTTGATCGTTGGCGCCCTCCGTTCCGATTCAGGAGTTACCCCTTGCATCATCACAGAAGAAATGGTTAGCAAATTAAAGCCGGGAACGTTGATTATGGACGTTTGTATCGACCAAGGAGGCTGTTTTGAGACATCTGAAATAAGCCACTTGGGTAAACCAACGTTTACTAAATATGGTATCACGCACTATTGCGTTCCAAATATTCCTTCCTTAGTTGCCCAGACCGCTAGCTTAGCCATGAGTAATTTATTGACCTCATTTATTTTAAAAGCGGGTAAAACAGGGGGAATCGAGGAGATGCTTTGGCAAGGAAAATCCTTTATGAAGGGGATTTATTGCTATCAAGGCCATGTGACCAACGGCCACATGGGTAAGTTATTTAAAAAAGCAGTGAAAGACATTCAGTTATTATTACTAAGTAGAAGCTAATTTCATGATCGAAGACTACACCGCCCTATCAAACGCGCCCAATTCACCTGAGTTAAACGGGAAATATTTGGGACTTATATCGAGTGACTTTATCAAAGTGGCTGATGCCTTGAAGGAAGCAGCATACCAAATTAAAAAACGGGGATTCTCTGATTTTCCAATCTTTGTTTGTTCGCAGCGGCCGATTGAAATAGGTCAAAAGTTGATTGGAGTCTCCGAATTAGGTGAGAATAAATGGAATTACCACGCCTCATTACTGGAGGAGTTTATTCAGCGCAAACTAATCGCGGAGGAAAATCGCGAACTTTTTGAGCAGAATTACAAGGATGTCGAGGAGTTCGCCTGCTTATTTGTGGTGGATGGACAATTCACCAATTTTGTATTTATTCCTTATCCCGACGAGGCTTAATTTTTTCGATTCATTGGATGAAAATCCTGCACCATTTGACTTAGGTATGCTCGATCTAAATGGGTGTAAATTTCAGTTGTCAAAATGGACTCATGACCGAGCAGTTCCTGTACCGCACGTAAGTCAGCGCCCCCCTCAATCAAGTGAGTTGCAAATGAATGTCTAAAGGTATGCGGACTAATGGATTTTTGAATTCCTGCTTTAGCTGCCAAATCCTTACAAATCAAAAAGACCATCACCCGACTAAGCATGGCGCCGCGCCGATTTAAAAATAGCACATTGTGCGCATCCTTTTTCAACGAAATACGCGGTCTAACTTGCTCACGGTATAAAGTTAAATAATGAAATGCCTCACGTCCAATGGGTACTAATCGCTCTTTATCACCCTTTCCGCGTACTTTTAGAAGGCCTAAATCAGCATAAATATCTGTAAGTTTAAGGCCCACTAATTCCGATACTCGAAGTCCAGAACCATAAAGTAATTCAATCATTGCCCGATTGCGTACACCTTCATTTGTCGACAAATCATTTGCCTGCAAAATCAATTCTATTTCATCATACGATAAGGTATCAGGAAGGTGCCGTCCCTTTTGTGGGGACTTCATGTGGGTAGTAGGATCTGAAATTAGGGTGTTTTCTTCGCCTACAAATTGAAAAAAACTCCTGAGCCCTGACAAGCAACGCGCTTGTGAACTTGCCTCAATTCCTAATCCATGCAAGACATTAAAAAAATCAAGAATATGATTTTCTGTTACTTGATCGATAGAAAAATCCTTCCCAACAACAGGGGCTAAATAAAGGGCAAATTTGCGCACATCTCGCAAATAAGCTTCATGTGAATGTCCCGAAAGGCCACGTTCAATTTTCAGATAATTACCAAACAATTGGATTTCCTTTTCCCACATGGACATAATATTCAAACTATCCCGTAAATTTAGGAGAAATTTGAAAACTGTTTCGCTTTTATTTGTAGACCATGGTACGTAAAAAAATACTCATCCTGAATGGGCCCAACTTAAATTTATTAGGCACACGCGAGCCAGAAATTTATGGGCATCAAACATTTGAACAGTTCTTAGATATCCTGAGAGAGAAATTCGAAGAACTATTGGACATCGAGTATTTTCAGTCCAATGAAGAGGGTGCCATCATCAATAAACTACATGAAGTGGGCTTCACGTATGAGGGTATTTTATTAAATGCGGGTGGATACACGCATACCTCTATAGCGATTGCTGACGCCGTTTCATCGATTAAAACGCCGGTCATTGAAGTACATATTTCAAATATACATGCTCGAGAATCATTTAGAGGACACAGTTATTTAAGCCCAAATTGCAAAGGTATTATCGTGGGTTTTGGCTTACGTGGATACGAGTTAGGATTATACTCTTTCGTATAAAACAAGATGCTTTCATTTTACCCGGGTCCATCTAAGGTTTATCCTCAGGCGCTTGATTTCATTCAAGAGGCCTTTGACCAAGGTATTGTTAGCATCAATCACCGAAGCAAACGCTTCGAAATATTATTAAAAGAAACCATGGAAGCTATGACCGCTTCCTGGAATATACCTCCAGATTACACCATCTATTTTGTTTCCTCAGCCACGGAAGCATGGGAAATTGCGGCTCAATCGCTTGTTGGCTCAAAAAGTGCTCATTTCTACAATGGCGCTTTTGGAAAAAAATGGGGCCAATATGCCTCGCAAATCAATCCAAATACCCAATTGATTTCCTTTGGCTTACATGAATCGTTGGCTGAAAACGCTAGTCTCTTAGCGTCTGATGTAGATACTGTTTGTTTAGTCCAAAGTGAAACGTCGAATGGGACGGGCCAACAAATCCGTCGGTTGGATTACCCAAATGATGTGCTTATTGCCGTGGATGCTACTTCTTCCATGGGAGGAATAGTTCTGCCTTGGGAAGAGGCCGATGTTTGGTTTGCTTCGGTTCAAAAGTGCCTCGGAATTCCGGCTGGCCTTGGTATCATGATTTGTTCGCCAAAAGCCTTGCAACGCGCACATACCTTGAACCATCGCATACATTACAATGATATTTTACTCATGGAAGACAATCGAAAAAGCTTCCAAACGCATTATACACCCAATGTATTGAGTATATATTTAATGTGTCGACTCACCCAAACACTACCTAATTTACGCGAAATCGAACAGGAGACCCAACGAAAATTAGCTATCTGGGAGGAATTTTGGGAGACACAAAAGCATTGGGATCTTCAATACTTAATTCCAGAAAAAGCTCGCCGACTTCCCACTGTTTTGGCATTAACAGGTCCAGCAGCGGAAATCGAACGCATCCAACGTGTTTGTTTAGCACATGGCGTTGAATTAGGAAAAGGATATGGGGAATGGAAATCCAATACCGTTCGAATAGCCAATTTTCCTAGCCATACGGAAGCAGATATTCAACAACTCATCAACATATTAACATGATGAAATTCGACCTCAAAGAAATCCTTTCCTCGTCTTTGATTCTATTTTCAGTAATCGATATTTTGGGATCTATTCCAATCATCATTGATTTGCGGAAGAAAAATGGTAACATTCACGCAGAGCAAGCTACCTTGGTTTCAGGCCTCATTATGATTGGCTTTTTCTTTGCAGGTAAATTAATCTTACGTTTTCTGGGAGTTGATACGAATTCATTTGCCATGGCAGGTGCATTAATCATCTTCTTAATCGGCCTTGAAATGACCTTAGGGCGTAATATTTTCAAATCAGAAGAACTTCAAGAAGGTGCATCGCATAGTATTGTCCCATTAGCATTTCCAATTATAGCCGGCGCAGGGACGATGACAACGCTTATTTCATTGAAATCTCAATTTGAGGAAGAAAATATCATGGTAAGTATATTCATCAACTTGATATTTATTTACCTCGTTTTACGTTCTAGCGTTTGGATTGAGAAGAAACTGGGCAATGCAGGAACGCAGGTTTTACGCAAGGTTTTTGGCGTTATCTTAATTGCCATTGCAATCAAGATATTCAAGACGCGAATGTTCTAAGATGGCAAAAAAGCAGAAATATTATGTGATTTGGGAAGGCCATCAAAAAGGTATTTTTGATTCATGGGCTGAGACAGAAAAGCATATTAAAGGTTTTGCCGGGGCTCAATATAAATCCTTCGATACACGGGATGAAGCCTATGCTGCTTCAAAAAAGAATTATTGGGCGAGTGTAAACCCGAAAGCCAAATCCGTTTTACGGACGGTTAACGCTGCACCTTGCATTAAACCAAGCATATCGGTGGACGCTGCTTGTGCAGGAAATCCAGGTGTTTTGGAATATCAAGGTGTTAATACAGAAACCAAAGAAGTGTTATTCAAACGTGGGCCATTCCCAGTGGGTACTGTAAACCTCGGCGAATTCCTTGCCATCGTTCACGGCCTTTCCTATTTGAAAAAAATCAATTGCCCATATCCACTGTATTCCGACTCAAGAACAGCTATTGCTTGGGTTCGAAATAAGGCGATAAAAACTAATCTAGAGCGAAACACGCAAACAGAGGAGCTATTCGATTTAGTTGACAAGGCAATTTCTTGGCTAAAAAACAACCCAACGACCACACAAATCCTGAAATGGGAAACGGAAGATTGGGGTGAAAATCCAGCGGATTATGGCCGAAAGTAGATCAATCTTTCAATTCAAACAATTTCAACTGGCACATGGCAGTCCAGGTCTTAAAATTACAACGGAGGCCTGTTTGTTCGGCGCATGGGCACAGCAATTTGCTTCACGAAAAGTGCTCGATATTGGTACCGGATGTGGATTATTAGCTTCTATGATTGCACAAGAAAACCCATCTTGTACCATCACAGGTCTAGAAATCCAAGCAGACGTAGGGGTACTCGCACGTGAAAATGTGCTCAATTTGCCTTATTCCATCGAAATTATCTCCGAATCCATTCAAAGGTTCGCAGATAACTTCGACTTCATTATCAGTAACCCACCCTTTTTCATGGATCACCAGGCGAATCCGAATGCAAGCAAGCAAATTGCCATGCACACGGACCACCTAAGTCCGGCAGAACTTGCGGAGGGTATATCAAAAAATCTAAATCCGGATGGTCAATTTGCTATATTGTATCCTCCATTTGGCATGAAACAATTCGAAAATGAGGCGAAAAAACTAGGGCTTTATATCAATCATTTGGTAGAAGTAAAACATCAAAAAGACCGAGAAACTTTACGCGTCATGGCATTAGGTTCACGCCATATTGGCGTACAAAAAAGAGAAATGATTTGCATCAAAAATTCCGACCAAAGCTATACCGCTGAATTCATCCACCTGCTGAAACCCTACTATTTAATTTTCGACTAAACAATATCCACGAGAATTCGTATTTTTGTCCGTTTGACACCACAATATGTTGCAGATATCCATCGTAGTGCCCCTTTATAACGAAGCCGAATCCTTGCCCGAGCTATGCGCATGGATCGACCGCGTGATGCAGGCAAATTCATTTCAATACGAAATGATCTTTGTGAATGATGGAAGTCGGGACACATCGTGGACTGTCTTACAATCCTTATCCAAAGAATATAAGTCCCTAAAAGGAATATCGTTTGCCAGAAATTATGGAAAATCGGCAGCACTTCATGAAGGTTTCCAACTAGCTAGTGGCGAAGTAGTTATTACTATGGATGCTGATTTGCAGGATTCTCCAGATGAAATCCCGGAATTATATCGAATGATCAAGGAGGATGGATTGGATTTAGTATCAGGTTGGAAGCAAAAACGTTTTGATCCAATTTCTAAAACAATTCCCACCAAATTATACAATGCCGCGACCCGCGCACTTTCAGGTGTAAAATTGAATGATTTCAATTGCGGCCTGAAGGCTTATAAACTTGAAGTTGTCAAGACCATTAAATTGTACGGTGAAATGCATCGCTATATTCCTGTTCAAGCCAAATGGAATGGATTTACACAGATTGGCGAGAAAGTAGTCCAACATCAATCTCGGAAATATGGCGTAACGAAATTTGGTTTAGAACGCTTTCTGTATGGCTTCTTAGACCTTTTATCTATCACGTTTGTCCAAACATTTGGCAAAAGACCGATGCACCTTTTTGGTAGTTTAGGGATTTTATCATTCTTCTCGGGCTCTATTATCACTTTATGGTTGATTGGGGAAAAGCTATATAACATTACTAAGCATCTGAAGTACCGCAACGTTACCGATAATCCGTTATTTTTTTTAGCCTTGGTCGCAATCATTCTAGGGGTTCAATTATTCGTGGCTGGCTTTTTAGGCGAGTTACTTATTACGAATTCAGATAAAACTACACAATACCAAATCAAGGATGAAATTGCCTAAGTATGCAAACGAATGATCTTAGCTGGCTCAGTCGCTCTGAGCTATTAATTGGTTCAACTGGAATTCAAACATTACAAAAAGCGCACGTATTGGTCGTTGGCCTTGGAGGCGTCGGTTCATTTGCGGCCGAATTTATCGCGCGCGCGGGCGTGGGAACCATGACTATTGTGGATGGTGATGTGGTGGATCCGACCAATCGAAATCGACAATTACCGGCTTTGTCAACTAATCATGGTGTATCAAAAGCACAGATTATGGCGGAACGGTTGTTGGCCATCAACCCTGCCTTGCACTTAACTACGCATGAAACATTTTTGAGTCCTGAAGCGGCAAAGGAAATTCTAGAGAACACGAAATTTGATTACGTCATGGATTGCATTGATTCGGTTACGCCTAAAATTACGCTTTTAAAAACGGCCTATGATTTAAAATACCGCATTGCTAGTTCGATGGGAGCTGGGGGCAAGATGGATCCAACACAATTGCGTACAGGAGATTTATTTGATACTCGTCAGTGTTATTTAGCGTCATTAGTTCGTAAGCGTATCCGAAAAATGGGTGTCGGAAAAGGTATCAAAACCGTATTTTCACTCGAAAAAGTAAAAGATGAATCGCTTATTTTGACCGATGGAAGCAACTTTAAGAAGTCGGCCTACGGCACCATCTCCTATCTTCCTGCTGCTTTTGGAGGCGTCATGGCTTCCATTGTCATTCGAGATTTACTCGACGAGCCCATCCCGATGGAGAAGAAACTTAAATCGAAGCGAAAATGATCAAAATAGGCGTCATCAATGTGTCTGACCGAGCGAGCGCGGGTATCTACGAAGATATCCCGGGCAAGGCAGTTGTTGAATTATTAAACGAATATTTGACCTCAAAATTCGAAGTCGTTTATGCCGTTATTCCAGATGAGCAAGCTTTACTAGAGGCCAAAATGATTGAAATGAGTGAAGAAGTTTGTTTGTTGGTGACCACTGGAGGTACAGGCCCAGCCTTACGCGATGTAACTCCGGAGGCGACTGAAGCTGTTTGCCAAAAAATGCTCCCTGGTTTTGGTGAATTAATGCGGTCAGTAAGTCTGCAATATGTACCTACGGCGATACTAAGCCGACAAACCGCTGGGATTTTGAATCAAACTCTGATTGTCAATCTACCGGGAAAACCGAAGGCAATTCGCCAATGTTTAGAAGTCGTTTTCCCTGCCATCCCCTATTGCATTGATCTGATAGGCGGACCTTTTTTGGAATGCAATGAGGAAAATATGAAGGCGTTTAGACCAAAAAGTTAGACCCTGGACGTTAGACGCTGGACGTTAGACTTCGGACTATTTCCCTTCGGACTCAACCAACATATCATAGAGTTGCTTCGTCACAGGCCCACGCGCTCCGTTGCCTATCACATTGCCATCAATGGCTAAAATGGGAACAACACGTTTCGTGCTACCCGTGGTAAATACCTCGTCGGCATGTAGAAAATCAGCTAATGAACAATGACCAATTTTAACTTGATACTTTTCAGAAGCCAAATCTATCACATGCTTACGCGTAATCCCTTCCAAAATATGGACATCAGGCGTATGAATAACACCGTCTTTAACGTAAAACAAATTACTCCGCGAGGATTCGGATACACCGTGTTCCATGGTATAATAAATTAAATCATCAGCACCAGCGGCTTTTACGTGCGCCCAATTCCGTATCGCAAACGCATAATTCAACGACTTGATTTCTGCCATTTCCCGTACATATACCTGACTCATCAAACGCATGCCTTTGATTGGATCCGCAAATTGAAAAACACCAGGTAGTATCCACAAATTAGAAGATTCTGCAGGTTCAAAGCCATTACTGCTTTCTCCACCTGTCAGCACCATTTTTACACCCAAACAAGCATCCGTCGACATGGCCGCTAATTCATGAATACATGTAGCTAATTCCTCTTTCGAATAACTATACTTCAACCCCATCAAGTCTGCTGAGCGCATAAATCGATCGAGATGGTCGGATAAAAACACAGGGTTTCCATCCATAATTCGGAAAAAATCAAAAATGCCATAGCCCCTTAAAAAGCCAACATCCTTAACCGAAACATGTACTTCAGAGGCCTTTTTCCAAGAACCATTAAACCAAATCGGATATTCCATATTGTTTTATTTTTTCTACCAAATGAATGACTTCAGCAGCCTCCGCAACGTCATGTACGCGCAAAACAGATACTCCCTTTTGCAAGGCAATCGTATGTAACACACTGGTTCCATTTAAAGATTCTGCCGCTGAAATGCCTAATTCTTTATAAATCATGGTTTTGCGCGATAAGCCAACTAGCACAGGAGCACCCAAATTTGTAAAGTTTTCTAAGTGTGCTACTAACTCATAATTGTGTTCTAACGATTTAGAGAATCCAAAACCAGGATCAATAAAAATATCCACAGCACCCAATTGGCGTAATTCCTGTAATTTCAAAGCCAAATTTGACCAGACATCTTCAACAACTTGCTTGTAATTTGGCACATCATGTACCTCAGTAAACTTACCTACACTGTGTGTTAAGACATAAGGAATTTTATGTGCTGCCACCCATTCGAAAATACCATCGTCCATTTGACCGGCTCCAATGTCATTAAATAGATGGGCGCCAACAGCAAACGCAGCTTGGGCAACAGCCAAACGATATGTATCAACAGAAATAAAGACATCCGGAAACGCTTCTCGAAGCATAGAAATTACAGGAATTACGCGATCAATTTCCTCCTGAGTGCTGACAGGCGCAGCTCCTGGGCGTGTTGAGTGGCCACCAACATCCAAAAAAGTAGCTCCGAGGGCGACCATACTCGCGGCGCGTTCTCTGGAAATTTCAAGATTAGCCACCCGACTTTCTGCATAAAAAGAATCCGGTGTACTATTTAAAATCCCCATGATCACCGGGCGCTCAAACGACAAAATTCGATCTTGCAATCGAATAGTTTGAAAAGATGGAAAAAGAGATTTCAAATCGGCTGAAATTTAGGATAAATTAAATATTTTTGTAGGCTAAAAGAAAACGAGCATCGTAAAAATTAAGACCGTATGAATAGGGACTCATCGCCTTCCCAAACCGAAATCGAATATCGCCAAGTAATTGCATACTGCAAAGCCTTGTTCGATAAAAAGAATAAAGATTACGGCACTTCATGGCGAATTTTACGTTTGCCAAGTCTAACTGACCAGATTTTCATCAAAGCTCAACGCATTCGCAGTATCCAAGATAAAGGTCTTCAAAAAATCGAAGATGGTATCGAAAGTGAATTCATAGGCATCATCAATTATTGTATTATTGCATTAATTCAAAAATCGCTTGAAAATTCGGATCAAATGGAATTTAGTCCATCAGAAATTGGCCAGCATTATGACCAACAAGTCGAAATAACCCTGGAATTATTGCGAAATAAAAACCACGATTACGGTGAAGCGTGGCGCGATATGCGCATAAGTAGCATGACCGACTTGATATTAATGAAAATATTCCGGACTAAGCAAATTGAAAACAATCAAGGAGTTACACTCGTTTCAGAGGGAGTGGAAGCCAATTACCAAGACATGTTGAATTATGCTGTTTTCTGCCTAATTCAATTGAAACAAGGGCAAATTCAAATGGCTCAGCAGCAACAATAAATTACATGAAACTAACCCGTCAAATTGCCACTTTTCTGCTGGCAGGACTATTTCTTTTCTCTGGGCTCATTAAACTAAATGACCCAATAGGAACTCAACTAAAGTTGGAGGAATATTTTGACGTTTTTTCGGTAGATTTCCCATGGATGTCTGGATTTTGGAAATTACTTATTCCTCAAGCCTTACTCCTTTCGATCTTATTAAGCAGCGCCGAAGTAGTGCTCGCGATCGCTTTATGGCTCAATTTCCAGACGAAAAAAATCCTCTACAGCTTTATTGGATTAATTCTATTTTTTAGCTTTCTAACGTTTTATTCGGCTTATTTCAATAAAGTCACCGACTGTGGGTGTTTTGGGGAAGCCATCAAATTGACTCCATGGACGTCATTTGGTAAAGATATCTTTTTATTAGTCTTGACCGGTTTATTGTTTGCTACAGATAAGCCTACTCTTCGCTCAAAAAGCGGCAAATGGGTCTTATTGAGTGCCCTACTCAGTATTGGTTTTGGTGTATATTCCTACTTTTTTCTACCTATTTGGGATAGTTTACCCTATGCCATTGGGGAAAATATTCCTAAAAACATGAAAAACCGGGAGGAACTGAAATTTAGTTACATCTACAAGATTAATGGGAAGGAAACCGAATTAACAGAGATGCCCAAAGATCCTAAGGCAGAATATGTTTCCATGCGAGCCCTTAATGAAAAAGAAGCTAGGCCATTGATCACGGATTACCAGCTCTGGGTGGACGGTGACACCACAAATTATACACAAAAGCTATTTAATGGCAATCATGTTTTAGTCATCGTCCCTAATGTACATCACACACATGAAAAGGTGTTTTCAACCATAGCAGCCCTAGCAAAAGAACTTAAAGTACCTATTTGGTTAATCAGTGCGTCTACAGATGAGGAGGTGAATGCATTGAGACATCAATACCAATTGGCCTTCCCTGCCTTATCAGCAGATACCAAAGTTTTAAAAACAATCATTCGCTCAAGTCCCGGTCTTTGGCTTATTAGCCAAGGAACCGTCAAAGGAAAATGGTCGGCCTATAGCCTTCCTACCGCGGATGAAATTCATCAAAGTTTAAACTAGTACAGGAATGAAAAATATTTATTTAGTCGGAATGCCCTCATCAGGAAAAAGCACATTAGGGAAAGAATTAGCGCGGAATTTGGGATACAGCTTTACTGATATGGACAAATTGATTGAAACAAGGGAACAAAAGACTGTATCAGAAATATTTTCAAATTATGGCGAAGCCCACTTTAGGGAATTAGAAAAGAAGACATTGCATAGCTTTCAGCCGGATCAATCGATGGTTATTGCAACGGGTGGCGGCGTTCCTTGCTTTAATAATAACATGGAATTCATAAAGCAAAATGGCGTAAGTATCTTTTTAAATGTAGATGTCAACGATTTGGCAAAACGACTTTATAAGGCTCAAGGAAATAATCGTCCATTATTGGACAAAACGCAAAGTGAGGAAGTAGTCATTGAATCGATTAAGAAAACATTTCAAGAACGCCTTCCTGAATATCAAAAATCTGATATTCAAGTAGATGGAGAAATAACGGTAAGTCAGATCCTTTGGCTTTTAGAACAATACATTCCTGTTTAAAAATAGACACCGCCTCCGATTACTACTTGGGTATTCAAAATTTGCAATGCAGCTGAACCATAATCAGCTGCATTTTTTAATACATATGGCGTGTAAGCATCCTTCCCGGTACGTTGCCAAACACCCAAGTCTAGATAAAAGGCATTGGAACGATAACCCAACCCGGCTGAAATTTGAAACTGGCTTCGATCAATTAAATCATAATCTGAAGCGTAAATTTGTCCATACGTTGCCACTCCCCCACGAACGCTCCAAGCTGAACTAACTCGAATTTCAGCGCCTACTTTAAGGTTAAGTGCTGACTGAAAATTAGCCTTAACTTGTCCATTATATTTATCTTTAAATTGCTGGTTGGCAAACGCGCCCAATTCAGCCGCAGCAAGACGAATTCCAGGGTAGTTCATATATTCCGCATCAAAACTTACTAGAGCACGCTTACCGAAAAAATAGGCAGCTCCTGCTGAAAACTTTAGTGGGGTTGTCATTTGGTAATTAAACTCGTTTGGCATTAGTCGAACGGGATTAACTTTTGTAATCGTTATGGGATTTCCATTTAACTCAGAAGGAACACCAAAAACACGTGGAAATGTAATTCCAGTCAATCTTTCTGCCATTTGATCGTAATACATAGGCGACTCAGCAGCTAGCGAAATGCGCAAACTAGGTGTTAATTTGTAAATTAAGCCCAGAGTAGCCGATATGCCTGAACCTGTAGTCTCCAGTTTTTCATTCGTTTCAAAACCGGCAATGTAATTGGCTCCGATAAATTCTTCGGTCCAACTAAAATCATTGATGGACTTTAATTTCGAAAAATGTAGACCAACGCCTAAAAATAAACGCTCCTTATAGTTGGCCCCGTAACTAAAATTCCATTGCGAAACTACACCCGAATTTGTAGCCACACCAAATTGGTTCGTAGGCAAATTCGGCTCAAATCGATTAAAAGGAGCACCACCAGAACTTGAATTGTTGATCAAAAATGTTTGATAGGCAACGCCTTCGAGCGTATTAGCAGCTTTACTAAAAGAATCATATTCATCATCGATTACGTTGCCATCTATATCACCACCCCCAGCATAATTATACCGACTATTCGCTTTTTCGATTAAGAAATCTAAATACGAACTGCGGTTATTCAATCCCTCAACTTGTAAAGGTTGTGTAAACACGGTACGTTGCGAATAACTAAACCCAAAAGTCCCCCGCCAATCCGACCGATTCATGTAATCTCCCGTAATCACAACGCCAAAATTAGGTATGTGTAAACTTGTATTTGACTCTTGGGTAGATTGATCAAAGTAATTTGATGTAGTCTGTGCGTCTAGAAACCCAACATTCATTCCAACTTCGGAACGGGTATAAAACCCTAATCCAGCTGGATTGCCCGATATAGAACTCAAATCGGCACCTAAAACACCAAAACTACCACCCAGACCTTGCATACGGGCTGAGCCTGTCGCATAACTTGAACTAAATTGTCTGGCTAAATTCGGATAGGAATAAATCTGTGCATGCATCTGTGTCACTGTGAGCACAGATACATAGAATAAAAGAAGCTTTTTCATGAATACCTTATCTTGGACCACGTGAAGAACCACCACCACCACTGCCACCTGAATAAGACCCCCCCGAATTATAATTTGAGGATGGAGCTGAATAATTCTGCTGAGGTTGGCTGTAGTTTGTTTGAGGCTGCGCAGATCTATATTCAAAATTAGTATTACGACGCGGTGCAGCCTGAACTGGAGCATTATTAGATTGGCCACTTGTTACTCGTGGTTGGTTCGTACTTTGCGTATTATACGAGTTATTACCACCTCTAGGTGAGTTATTCATATTTCCATCACTGTATCTGTTCGTTGAGCGCTCTTCTCTCGGGCCACGATTTGGTCGCATGGCAGGTTCACGCGTTATATTTATAGCTGAAGGAGTACTGTAATAATTTGTATTCCCGTAACCATTAAATCCTCCAAAGCCGCCCATGTTACCGAAGCCTACCATACCAAAGCCACCCATGCCAAAACCATTGAACGCATACGGGTTACGAAATCCATTAAATCCAAAATAAGGGTCGTAGAACCCGGAGAAACGATTGAACGCAAAAGGATTTAAAAATGGATCATACATTCCCCATGCGTTGATTGGCGCAATAATACGTGAACCATAGAATCCTCCCATGCCAAATGAAATGAAGGGATTATTGTACCAATTATTCCAAGGATTGGCGGAAAACATTCCTGACTGAAAACCGGAGTTAAACCCGTCTGCATACGAATTCGCATAAACACTGCGCGAATTCAAAAAATTAGTTTCATCCTCACGAATCATAACTCCCTCTTCTTCTTGAATTAAGGTAGCGTCTTCTTCTGGATTAAGGTAATTTGAACTTTTTTTAGGGGTATATGCGGAAGCAGGTTTTTGAAAAGAATCATATAAATCATCAGCCACTAAAGACTGCTGGCTTCCGGGTTGCGAGAGCGAACACGCGGAAAAAATAAATAAACTGGCCACAACTACGAAGGCATTCCAATAATTTTTCATGGCTAAAGTGATTAAATTATAAGTTAAAACTACAGACAATAACGTATCTTTGGCGCTCAAAGTTCGATTATTTATACGTATTAACGCTAGGTCTAGGAATTTTAGTCTAAGTTATAGAACAAAAATGGTAGAACCTAAACACTTACTAGCAGAACAATGAAACGAGAATATAAAATTGCGAAATAAATCTTATGAGTAAATCCCTACCTAGTCGTTCCGAAAATTATTCAGAATGGTATAATGAATTAGTAAAACGGGCTGATTTGGCTGAAAATTCGGCCGTTCGCGGATGTATGATCATTAAACCATATGGCTATTCCATTTGGGAAAAAATGCAACGTGCTTTGGATGATATGTTCAAGGAAACTGGTCACGAAAATGCCTATTTTCCCTTGTTTATACCTAAATCTTTTCTTTCAAAAGAAGCTTCACACGTGGAAGGTTTTGCCAAAGAATGCGCTGTTGTTACCCATTACCGACTAAAAAATGACCCCAATGGAGGTGGTGTGATTGTGGATCCAGATGCCAAGCTGGAGGAGGAATTAATCGTACGGCCTACGTCTGAAACAGTAATTTGGTCATCTTACAAAAATTGGATTCAATCCTATCGAGATTTACCATTATTGATCAATCAATGGGCAAATGTTGTTCGCTGGGAAATGCGTACGCGCCTTTTCTTACGTACCGCAGAATTTCTTTGGCAAGAAGGGCACACGGCACATGCAACCAAGCAAGAGGCCATTGAAGAAACGGAGCGGATGTTGGATGTGTATGCCGAATTCGCCGAAAATTTCATGGCTTTGCCTGTGGTCAAGGGAATTAAAACAGTTAATGAGCGCTTTGCTGGAGCAGATGAAACCTATTGTATCGAGGCACTTATGCAAGATGGAAAAGCTTTACAAGCCGGAACGTCTCACTTTTTAGGTCAGAATTTCGCCAAGGCATTTGACGTGAAATTCTTAAGTAAGGAAAACCAATTAGACTATGTTTGGGGAACTTCGTGGGGTGTTTCTACGCGTTTGATGGGGGCCTTAATTATGGCTCATTCGGATGATCAAGGATTGGTTTTACCACCTAAATTAGCTCCAATTCAGGTAGTAATTGTGCCTATTTATAAGGGAGAAGACCAATTAAATGCAATCAAGGATAAAGTAAATCCACTTGTAAAAATGCTACGTAAGCAAGGGGTTTCGGTTAAATTTGATGTATCGGAAAACCAAAGCCCAGGTTTTAAATTTGCCGAATATGAATTAAAAGGTGTGCCTATTCGCCTAGCGATTGGAAATCGAGATATGGAAAATGGGACCATTGAATTAGCTCGTCGAGATACCCGTGAAAAAACATCCATGGTATTCGAAGGAATTGAGCAGGTGGTGGTTGACACATTAGCGGATATTCAGGAAAAAATTTATGCGAAGGCATTGTCATTCCGTACCGAAAATACATTTGAAGTGAACTCGTGGGATGAATTTAATGCCAAATTAGACATCGGCGGATTCGTTTCAGCCCACTGGGATGGTACATCTGAAACGGAAGAAAAAATAAAGGATTTAACGAAAGCAACGATTCGTTGCATTCCATTAGATGCCAAGGAGGAAGCAGGGAATTGTATTTTGACCGGAAATCCATCTAGCAAACGCGTATTGTTTGCGCGTGCATATTAGAATATTGGACGTTAGACGTTGAAAAACAAAAAAGACGCGGTGTGTGAACTGCATCCAATAAGTTGTCCAACTTTTTGGGTACAGTTCAAGTTTCGCGTCTATTTTTAATCTATTTGACCAATCTTTCCAGCACCTCAAGTACGCGATCAATCTCCTCTTTGGTATTATTCTTCGAAAAAGAGAAGCGTACTGCGGCGCCAGTTGCTGCAGGATTTAAAGCTGAAAGCACATGTGAACCCACAGATGTGCCGCTAGAGCAGGCACTGCCACCTGAAGCCGATATCTTTTCAATATCCAATTGAAATAAAAGCATGTCGCCATCAGGAACGTTTGGAAAGCGAACATTCAAAACTGTGTATAAACTTGTGTCTATTTCGCCTGACCGACCGTTGAACTCCACACCTGGAAAGCGAGCTTTAAGTCCTTCGATAAAATAAGATTTAATGGATTTAATGTGGGACATGTGGGATTCCATAGATTCATAGGCCAATGATAACGCTTTTGCTAGGCCAACCATCCCATACACATTTTCTGTTCCTCCACGCTGATTGCGCTCTTGTGCTCCGCCGTGCATTAATGGATGAAAGCCCACTCCAGCACGCGCATATAAAAATCCAATACCTTTAGGCCCATGAAATTTATGGGCAGCACCCACGATAAAATCGACAGGTAAGGCTTGTAAATCGTGTATAAAATGACCTACTGTTTGTACCGTATCAGAATGAAAAAGGGCACCATATTTACGGCATAAATTTCCTACCGCATGCAAATCCACTATATTTCCAATTTCGTTATTTCCATGCATTAGGCTTACTAAGGCCTTTGGACTATCTGCCAACAGCTCCTCTAAATGACCCAAATCAATATCTCCTTGGTCTGTAATTTGAACCAATTTCACCTCTGCTACACCTAATTTTCCCCATGCCTCAGCGGTATGTAAAACCGCATGATGTTCTAGGGGCGATGTAATAATCGTCTTGACACCACCGTATAAAACTGCCGATTGAATCACCGTATTATCCGCTTCTGTACCTCCGGACGTGAAAAATATTTCAGCTGGCGACGTATTTAACAAAGCAGCTACGGCCTTCCTTGCTTTTTCTACGACAACTTTGGCTTGTCGGCCATGGGCATGAATCGACGATGGATTTGCGGTAAATTGCTCAAAAAAAGGCTGCATTTCAGACCATACCGCCGGATCCACAGAGGTGGTTGCTGCATTGTCTAAGTAAATTGGTGTTTTAGTTGTTGATGTCATGTTATTCTTATTTGCTGGCAATCGCTTTGATTACCTGCATAATTTGTTGGGCTAACCCATTCGCTTCGGACTCCGTTGGTGCCTCAGAATAAATTCTAATAATTGGTTCCGTATTTGATTTGCGTAAATGAACCCAGCGATCTGCAAAATCTATTTTAACGCCATCAATGGTGTTTACACGTTCCTCTTTAAATTGTTCGGCGACAGTCGCCAAGATTAAATCAACATTCAAATTTGCCGAAAGTTCAATTTTGTTTTTCGACATAATGTAGGCAGGATATTCTGCGCGCAAGTCACTAACTTTTTTATTTTTACGGGCTAAATGCGTTAAAAACAATCCAATGCCAACTAATGCATCACGTCCATAATGCGACTCTGGGAAAATAACACCACCATTACCTTCTCCGCCAATGATTGCATTTTCAGCTTTCATTTTTGTCACCACATTAACTTCACCTACAGCAGCAGCAAAATAAATTCCTTTATGCTTTTGCGTCACATCTGCCAAAGCCCGCGTTGAAGACAGATTGGAAACTGTATTCCCATTTTCAATCGACAAGATATAATCCGCAATAGCAACTAACGTATATTCCTCACCAAATGCACTTCCATCTTCCGAGATGAAACACAAACGATCTACATCGGGGTCAACGACGATACCTAAATCGTATGAGCCAGCCTTCATTTTGGCAATCATTTCAGTCAAATTCTCTGGTAAAGGTTCCGGATTATGCCCAAAATGTCCATTAGGTTCCCCAAATATCACATCCACATCCATCACACCAAGCGCATTAAGGAGCTGAGGCACCACGATTCCTCCGGTTGAATTAACAGCATCGACTAAAACCTTAAATTTCTTAGCTTGAATAGCTGATTTATCTACCCAACGAAGTCCTAAGACGTGATCAATGTGTTGTTGTAAAAACGAATCATCTTGAGTGATTTTACCTAATTTAGTTACTTCTGCAAAGGTAAAATCAAGATTTTCAGCTAACTCGAGCATCGCTTTCCCATCTGCATCTGAAATAAATTCTCCAGCATCGTTGAGCAATTTAAGTGCATTCCATTGAGCAGGATTATGGCTAGCGGTAATAATAATTCCGCCTGCAGATTTCGTCCATGGGACAGCAAGCTCAACCGTGGGAGTTGTAGATAAACCAATATCCAAAACATCCCAACCAAGCCCAATAAGCGTGTTTGCTACCAATGAAGAAACCATGGAACCCGAAATCCGCGCATCTCGACCAAGTACAATTTGGTTGGATGTGGGTTTGGTTCCTTTTAACCAAGCGCCATAAGCGGCGGCAAACGTAACAATATCAATTGGACTCAGGCCTTCACCAGGTTTTCCTCCAATCGTCCCACGGATGCCTGAAATAGATTTAATTAATGCCAAAACAAAGAAGATAAGGTAAATAAAAGCCCAAAAATAATAAATTCCACGCAGAATATTATCAATTATTAAGTAGCGATTTATCAGTTTTTCAGCTTGAAAAAATCAATCTGCCCCATACCTTTGGCAAACCTTGGAGGATTGCCAAAGGTAAGTGGGAAGATAATAAATTGACTTCAAAACTTATTTTGTGTAATTTCAAATCAACAAATTTAAATTCATGAATTCCAAGCGTTTAGACGCTCTTTTGGCGCAAATCAGCCAGCTTAAGATGGCCGTCATCGGTGATTATGCGTTGGATTTCTATTTTGATATCAACCCAGATAGTTCAGAAATTTCAGTCGAAACAGGCAAAGTAGTGCATATCTGCCAAAAACCGCAGGCTTATTTAGGTGGAGCAGGTAATGTGGCAAAAAATTTAGCTAGCCTCGGCGTTCAAGTTGATGCTTTTGGCGTTCGAGGAAACGACTTATTTGGGCGCGAAATGAGTCATGAGGCCGAAAAATACCACATTTCAACGAAACACCTCCATGTAATTGATGCATTAGATACACCTACGTACACGAAGCCGATGCGGGTGAATGAGGAACAAAATCGATTAGATTTCGGCACACGCAATCTACAATTTCACACACATGCAAAACCGTTAATTGATACACTTGAAAAACAAATCGATGCGTATCATTGGGTGGTTATCAACGAACAATTCAAGTACCCATTACTGAATAAGGAAAGCTTAAACCTATTACAAAACATTACCAACGAAAAGGCTATTGCCGACCTTCGTAGCTTGGGGAATGAAGCCCAAAATACCCTTTTGAAGGTTAATGAGGAGGAATTTAAAAATATCATTGGCGAAGTAACTGACCTCGAATTTCAAATAAACCAATGGGTTATTCAACGCAATAAACCAGCCCTAGTAACCTTAGGAGAGCAAGGCATGATCTATGCGAGTCCGACAGAATTTCACTGGGAAAAAGCAATACCTGTTCAAGGCCCCATCGATACCGTGGGCGCAGGCGACATGGTCGTTGCTGCATTTAGTGCGGCAAAAGCAACAGGAGCTAGCATCGCAGAATCATGTAAATTCGCGAGTTTAGCTGTTCATATCAGCATTCAAAAAATAGGAGAAACGGGCAGCGCAAGCCCACAAGAAATTAAACAACTTCATGATGCAATCGGAAATTAAAACCTACACGGAAAATCAATTACTACCCTTTTGGACATCGAGAACAATCGATAAAAATCAAGGAGGCTTCCTAACCCATTTTGATGAATTTGGGAACGATGCCGGAGATGACGAAAAATCTTTAATCGCTCAAACGCGATCCGTCTTCACGTATGCGCAGGCGTACCGACATGGTTTTGGGGGACCAATCATGAAAGAGATGGCAGAACATGGTGTCAAATTTCTTCTCGAAAAAATGTGGGATGCAGAACATGGGGGATTTTATTGGATGACGGATCGGGCGGGTAAGGCCACAAACAAACAAAAAATAGGCTATGGACATAGTTTTGCTATTTATGCCTTAAGTGAGTATACGCTTGCAACGGGTGACCCCATCGGCTTGGAATATGCAGAGAAGGTTTTTGATCTATTACAAAAACATGCAGTAGACACATATCACGGTGGTTACTGGGAATTTTTTGCGGCAGATTGGTCACTTATGGGACCAGGATCGCCCGGAGGAGATCGCAAAACGCTAGATGTCCACATGCATTTAATGGAAGCCTTTACCACCTTATATGAGGCGAGCGGCAAGTCACTCCATCGTCGAAAATTAGAAGAAGTGATCGAAATTTTGATTCACAAAATCATGCATCCTGTTACTGGAACAGGCATTCCGCAGTTTTGGGCAAATTGGGACGTAGCCCCACAAATCAAATTTGACATTGTTTGGGGCTGGGACCGTTTTGCGGATGGAGGCCAAAAAGCCTCATCAACAGACAATACCTCCTACGGCCACAACGCGGAATTCGGTTGGCTCCTCATGCATGCCATCAAAATCGGTGGATTTGATCTGGAGAAATATCGTCCAAACATAGAAAAAGCTTTTTATCATGCCTTAGACCACGGCATTGATTGGGAATTTGGTGGCGTTTACGTGGAAGGTTCACATACAGGTGAAGCATCGGATTTCGAGAAGGAATTTTGGCAACAAGCCGAAATGCTCATCGGCATGCTAGACGCATTTAAACTAACTAAAGATCCTAGATTTTTAGAAGCACATAAACAAGTTCACCGTTTTGTTTTTGACAAAATGATTAATCAACTCACAGGTGAGTGGTGGCCACTCATGACGCGTGAGGGTGAGCCTATTTGGCGTCACATGTCCCATAATTGGAAAATAAACTACCATAACGTTCGTTCGATGATTCTCTCGTATGAGAAACTAGGCGAATTAAACAAATGAAAAAAATCATAATTTTTATGCTACTGGGCTTCCAAGCGTTCGGACAATCCGAAACAGCGGAAAGCATTTTGAAAAAATACTTTCATGGTGAACGCCAACAAATCACAATCCGCAAAGACACCATGTGGGTTATTTGGCATGAGCCTGCCGACAAAGTAAATCGGCAAGAGTTTAGGGATACTTCTGCGATTCCTTTAAAACAAATTCATGAGGTAAAGTTTATAAATGGCAGAAATGCCCAAGGTGAGCCTGGTATTGGGGTGCAATTAATTCCCTCAAATTCAAAAGAAAAAATAACATCAAAATCGCTTAATGAGGTAGACAATCGGACATTAAACCAAGTAAATGTAGCCACAGTCAATCAAAAATTACAAGGGCAAGTGTCTGGAGTTACGATTGGGAATGATAATTCACCTGGCGGAGGAGCTATGGTTCGTGTTCGAGGAATTGGTTCGATAAATGCAAATAGTCCTTTATATGTCGTCGATGGAGTTCCAATCAGCGGAAATATTAATTCCATAAATCCCAATGACATTGCTTCGGTGACAGTTTTAAAAGATCCATCTCAAACCGCTATGTACGGAGTACGTGGAGCAAATGGCGTAGTTGTCATAAGCACGATTAAAGGTGATGTAACACCAGGCATCTCGGAGGAATTGCAGCGGGGTGTTACACTTCCTTTAACGATTTGGACCTGGGGGAAACAAAGTAAAGAGTTTAAAAAATCAGAAAGTGATGAAAATTTAAAGCGTCTACTCAAAAATTGAACAAACAAAAAGCCTTCCACATTGCTGTAGAAGGCTTTAATTTGTTATTCTGTTGACCTACCAGGATTCGAACCTAGAAAACCAGAACCAAAAACTGGTGTGTTACCATTACACCATAGGTCAGTACTAAAATGTGATGCAAAAGTAAGTTCTATCTTGGAAAAAATCAAATATCGCCCAAAAAAAAATGATTTATTTGAGCACTGACGAGACTACTTCCTATAAATCAGCCAATTCCATTGATGATACTACGGCCTCCGCGTGAATCTTACGAACTAAGCCTTGTAAAACTTTGCCAGGGCCACATTCAATAAATTCACTGGCACCACCGGAAACCATCGCTTCTATTGATTGCGTCCAACGAACCGCACCAGTCAATTGCGCGATTAAATTTGCCTTAATTTGACCTGAATCCTGTGATGCTTGCGCATTGATATTTTGAAAAATCGGACAAACCGGATTCGCAATTGCCGTTGCTTCAATAGCTGCCGCTAACTCAATTCGCGCTGGCTCCATAAATGGGGAATGAAATGCTCCTCCCACTGGTAAGGGCAATACGCGCTTTGCCCCCGCTTCTTTTAACTGAATTCCAACCGCCTCAATTCCTTCCACAGAACCCGAGATTACTACTTGGCCCGGGCAGTTATAATTCGCGGCAACAACCGATGAACCATAAGCGGCACAAATCTCTTCAATTGTTGCATCTGGCAATCCTAAAACTGCCGCCATGGTGCTCGGCTGAATTTCACATGCCTTTTGCATGGCCAATGCACGCTTATATACTAACTGTAAGCCATCTTGCCATGCCAATCCTCCGGCAGCAACCAAGGCTGAAAATTCACCCAACGAATGCCCTGCGACCATACCAGGATTAAAATCTTTGCCCAACTTAGCAACCAAAACGGAATGCAAGTAAATGGCTGGCTGCGTCACACGCGTTTGCTTCAATTCCTCATCCGTCCCCTCAAACATCACCTTCGCCAACGAAAATCCTAAAATTGAATCCGCCTCATCCACTATCGAACGAGCTAAATCAAATTGCTCGTACAAATCCTTCGCCATACCAGGAAATTGAGAACCTTGACCTGGAAAAATATATGCTTTCATATTATATTTATTAAATTTGGGCTAAATTTTAGCTCGGCAAAGATAATTTTTTCTAGTCGGTTTTAAAAACAACGCCAGCAAATGCACAAACGATTATTAACCGTAAGCATTCTTTTTATCAGCATTTTTGTCTTAGGAGCATGCACCTCAGACCAAGAGCCGATTTCACCGAACGATACCTTTCTAGCACCAGCCACAGCAAGCATTGATCTCGAAAAAAGTAAAACTTTTGTGCAAAGATCGAACAGCAACGAAGGAGAAATTATCATTAAAGGACAAGCTGGAGCAACTTTCCAAACAGCCAAAATTAAATTTGTCAGTAGACTTGGTGGGCAATCAACTGATTGGCAAAATTTGACCGTGGATGTGGCCAACAAACAATTTTCGGGTAAATTCAAATTAGTTGGCGGCGGCTACTATGCTCAAATTCAACTCATTACAGACGGAAAAATTGCAACAGATGGTTTACTGCCGACCACCATAAATGTAGGTGAAGTCTTTGCTGTGATTGGCCATTC
>CAMCXW010000021.1 GCA_945883625.1 Spirosoma fluviale | reverse complement strand
TTGTTTGCTGCTGAGTTGGGTAATCCATCGGAGCAGAATGTGGATATGTTTGCACGTATTTCCAAAGAGGGTCTGGATATTCAGCCGGGGATTATTTCTTTTCGAAATTTGGATGCTCAAGTGTTACATGAGGAAAAGGGATTGTGGTTCGAAGAAGGTCAATCTCTAGCTGATTTTAAGGCAGATTCAGTCGAGTTAATTCGCATTTGGGTACATCGAATTTTAGACGCATCAATTCCTTTTGAAAAAACGAAAGATTTAGCGAGTTGTCAATTTTGCGACTTCAAGGTAATTTGTCATCGTGAGGTGTAATATGTAATTTTGTGCGATGTCTAGCAAAACCAATAGTCCGCTTGTTGATGTAATTGTTAATGTTTATGGTAAGCCATATCAAACAGCTGTTAGCTTGTGGTCGTTAATAAAATTCTCTGAAAAGCATATTGGAAAGATATATGTGATTTTGGAAAAGAAACAGCCGGAGGGTTTTGATGAGACATTACTGAGAAAATTGTTAGTTGGCTTGCCCGTTGAAATTTACACGCCTCCTTTTTTCTTTGGTTGGTGGGAAGGGCGTCGAAAAGGCCTAATTAATCAGATTTTATTGTGGTTTAAATCGTATCGAAATTCGATTCGATATCAATATGCGTGGGAGAAAAGCAAGTCGCCATTTTTGTTTTTGATGCACAATGATATGTTGATTTTTGATGACTTGATTGGTCATTATTTATCAAAAATTGGCCCACATGCTGGTATTGGTCAAATTGGCCAATGTTGGAATTGTCCTGCTTTTGGAATGCATTGTGATGGTGACCGTTACTGGGATTATCGGCCTACACCGCAAGAAGTGGTTGATTTATATGAAAGTAGACCAGAAGGTCGTGCCATTGTACATGGATTAGTGGGTTTGGATCAAAAGAGCTGGCCCATGCCTGAGTGTAGGCTTAATGAACATGCCGCTTTGATTCAAATGTCTATTGCCAAACCGGCGACAAGTCCACACGGGCATGTACAACCCATTGGAATTAAAAATCAGTTAGACCTTGGCATTAGATGGTTTCATGATATGAGTTTGGCAGGTTATCGTATGGTGAATGAATCCTATGAACCATATGCAAAACATGCCTGGACGAATGGAACTGATTGCGGTCATGCTTCGCTATTTGATCAAAACCAATATGCTCGTGAAGAAGAAATTGCAAAACAAGAATTAACTAAATACACTAAAACAAACTAACATGACATTTCTAGAAATCAATGATCGTATTAATGCTTTGGCTGCTCAAAAAGGTGGACAGGGCGTATCATTTAAATTTGCATTTCCTTCAGGTATTATCGTCGTAAATTCGGACGGAACAGTAACGAATGAAAATGTGGATGCAGATTGCACCATTGCGTCCACGGAAGAGAATTTTACTGCTTTACTGAAGGGTGAATTAAATCCAATGATGGCCGTGATGACGGGTAAAGTAAAGATTTCAGGCGATATGTCGGTGGCTATGAAGCTTCAAAACCTACTTTAATGTTATTTCACGACACGATTGTGGCATTGGCTACACCTGCAGGGGTGGGGGCGATTGGGGTTATCCGTTTATCCGGGCCTGATTCGATTCCTTTGGTTAATGCTGTGTTTAAACCTAAAGACTTAACGAAACAAGCATCGCATACGATTCATTATGGTAGGATTGAGGATGCTGGTCGGGTATATGACGAGGTGGTGGTGAGTTTATACATTGCCCCAAAGAGTTATACCAAAGAGGATGTGGTGGAGATATCGTGTCATGGATCTCCGTTTATTCAGGAGAGTATCATTCAATTATTTGTGGAGAAAGGTGCGCGCTTAGCGCGGGCTGGGGAATTTACCCAACGGGCTTTTATGCATGGAGCCTTTGATTTGGCGCAAGCGGAAGCGGTTGCTGATGTGATTGCGGCCGATTCAGCGGCGGCGCAAGCCGTGGCATTGCACCAATTACGTGGAGGATTTTCGAATGATCTAGCAGCTTTACGCGAGCAATTGATTCATTTTGCATCTTTGATTGAATTGGAATTGGATTTCGGTGAGGAGGATGTAGAATTTGCGGATCGGAAGGATTTAGAGGATTTGGTGAATCAGTTATTGGTAGCCATTCGTCCTTTAGTAGCCAGTTTTCGAGCCGGAAATGCCATTAAAAATGGCGTTGCCACGGTGATTGTTGGTAAGCCAAATGCAGGGAAATCTACCCTATTAAATGCTTTGTTAAACGAAGAGCGTGCGATTGTTTCGGACATTGCAGGGACGACGCGGGACAGCTTAGAAGATTCGTGGGTATTGGGTGGAATTAAGTTTCGCTTGATTGATACGGCGGGATTACGTGAGACCGAAGATGTGATTGAGGCGATGGGCGTGGAGCGAACGCAAGCATGGGTAAAGAAAGCGCAAGTGGTCATTTACATGGCTGATGCGACGACGGAAGATGCTTTATCGATTCGAGCGGGTGTGGAAGCCTTGGGCGATTTAGCCATTCCTGTGATACAGATTTTAAATAAGAAGGATCAAGTAAGTGCGGAAACATTACATACAATCGTACGGGAAATACCTTTACTGATTTGCCTTTCGGCGAAAAATAAGGATGGCCTGGCCGACTTAGAGAAGGCTTTACTCGATGTAGTAGGCTTGGATCAAGTAAGTGCAGGTGGCACGCTAGTGACTAATCTGCGTCATTACCAACATCTTTTGCAAACACAAGAAACTTTGGAATCTGTCCTTCGTGGATTGCGAACTGGATTAACAGGTGATTTAATCGCACAGGATCTCCGCTATGCGTTGCATGATTTAGGCGAGATTACGGGGCAGATATCGAATGATGACTTGTTGAAGAATATCTTTGGTAAGTTTTGTATTGGAAAATAACAACAAATTGGATAATCTAGAAATTACTAGTGACTATCAATCGGTTAATTTATTTTGATTCCTTACTTAATCTAACTGCTTACCATCTGTAAATATCAGTTTCTGCTGGTAGATTACACTTTATTAACATCGATTTAACTTTTCGGTAATCATATGATTGTTTAACGGACTTAATTTTGTCCATAAACAAAAAAATATGACTAAAAATTTACTTTTATTATTTGCTTTTTTTGCTATTTGTCACTTTTCGGTAGCTCAGAATGGTAAATTAATCGGAAAGATTACTGACAATCAAGGTCTTTCAATGCCTGGCGCCACGGTCAAATTAAGTGGTGATCTAACAAAATCTCAAGTTTCAGATCAATCTGGAAAATTTGTTTTTAATTCAATTAAAAAGGGTTCCTACACGGTTACTATCAGTTACATTGGTTACGAGACAGTAATTCAAAAGCTAGATTTGGATGCTGGTATAAAAGAACTTCGTTTTATTTTGGAAGAGAAAGCGCTTGAGGGGACGGAAGTTATCGTTGTTGGGGATAGATTAAAGGGGCAGGCAAAGGCGATAAACCAACAAAGAAATAATGGCAACATTACGAATGTAGTATCATCTGACCAAATTGGTAGATTTCCAGACGCAAATATAGGTGATGCTATGAAACGTATTCCTGGAATAACGATGCAAAATGATCAAGGTGAAGCTCGTAATATTATTATTAGGGGAATGGCTGCTGGATTAAATTCAGTTACATTGAACGGAGAGAGGATTCCGTCCGCAGAAGGGGACAATAGAAATATTCAGATGGATTTAATTCCTTCTGATATGGTTCAAACTATCGAGGTTCACAAAGCAGTATTACCTAACATGGATGCTGACGCCATTGGAGGTTCAGTCAATTTAATTACTAGAACGGCTCCAAATGCACTACGTGTGTCGGGAACATTAGGTGGAGGTGTTAACTTCTTAACCAATAAACCTATTACGAACCTATCCTTTGTTGTTGGTAACAGGGTATTTAAGGACAAATTAGGTTTTGTATTTTCTGGGTCCTACAACGATCATATTTTTGGTTCAGACAATTTTGAGGGCGTTTGGGCTCAGACGAAAAACCCTGCTTATCCTGTTGTGTTAAGTGGTTTTGATTTAAGAAAATATGATGTACAGCGTATACGTAGAAGTAGTTCATTGGCATTAGATTATCAGTTGGCCAAAGGACACACGATTTTTTTAAATGCTATGTATAATTGGAGAGACGATCGTGAGAATAGATATCGTTTACGTGTTGATAGATTAAATACACCGATTGAAGCAACTTCATTTAAAGATATTTCAAAGAATTTGTATGAAATTCGAGGACGTGTAGGTATCCAGACAAAAGGGGGTATTGATAATGATAGAAATCAAAATACTCGTTTAGAGGACCAAAGAGTAGCTAACGTAACTTTATCAGGGGAAGACTTTTTCGGTAAATTAAAGATGACTTGGTCTGGAACATATGCATATGCTCAAGAGGATAGACCTAATGAGCGATATATTACGCACCGAGGTAATGCTAATGTACGCGTGGATGCGCGAGATCCATTTAAGTATGTGGTAAATTTGGTTGATAAAAACAGTGCAAATTCACTTGCATTAAATGAAATTTACGAAGCAAACAATTTTACTTCAGAGCGTGATTTGAATGCTAAAGTGGATTTTGAATTGCCCTTAGCTAGTAAAGAAAACATAATTAAATTCGGTGCGAGGGTTCGTAATAAGAATAAGGAGCGAATCAATACGTATGACAGCTATTCTCCCATTGCAAATTTGGGTGCAACCGGCAATACATTTGGTCAATTACCAACTTCAAATCAAAATGAGCGCATTTTCTTAAATGGTCCACAGTATGTACCTGGGGCATTTGTTAAAAATGAATACGTTGGGAAGTTGGATTTGTATAATCCATCCCTTTTCAAAAAAACGGATGAAATTGCTGAGTATATCACTTCAAATTATGAGGCATCGGAAACTATAAGCGCGGGTTATGCCATGGCTGACGTTAAGATTTCCCCTAAATTGATGTCTACTTTAGGTGTTAGAATGGAAAATACGTCGATTAAATATAATGGGTATAGTTTTGATGAGGATGAAGAAATCGCAAGTCCGATTGCAGATGTATCTAAGTCTTATTTGAATATTTTACCGAGTGCTCATATAAAGTATGATCTATCTCAAAGCTCAATATTAAGAGCGGCTTGGACAAATACACTAGCTCGTCCCGGATATTATAGCTTAGTTCCTTTTGTAAATTATAGTCCGGACAATCAAGTTTTAAGCAGAGGTAATCCTGATCTCGAAGCCACTAAAGCGATGAATTTCGATTTGATGTTCGAAAAATATTTTGAGTCAATTGGTTTGTTTTCTGCAGGTGTATTCCAGAAAAATTTAAAGGATTTTATTTATGATAAGACATCTCTTAATGTAACAGATCCAATCTATGGTCAATTAGTAAGTTCTACAAGACCCGAAAATGGTGGAACCGCGAGCGTTAATGGGTTTGAAACTTCATTTCAGAGACAGCTTGACTTTTTACCAGGAATTTGGAAGGGTTTGGGAGTATATGCAAACTATACGTATACAAATTCTACCACTACTGGAATTGAAGGTAGAGAAAATGATAAGCTAGCTCTTCCTGGAACGGCAAATCACATGTTTAATAGTTCGCTATCATTTGAAAATAAAAAATTGGTAGTCAGAGTTTCTCTAAACATGACGAGTGATTACATCGATGCTATCGGTGGAGATACTTTTAGTGATATTTTTTATGATAAACAGACATTTTTAGATGTAAATGCGTCTTATGCTTTTAACAAAAATCTCCGAATTTACTTTGAAGCAAATAATCTTACCAACCAACCATTGCGTTATTATCAAGGAATTAGAGAAAGAACATACCAAGAAGAAATGTATAATTCAAGAATTGGATTTGGATTAAAATATGACCTTTTTGGTAAAAATTAACGAAAAGAACTTCTTATTAAACGTTTGCTATTTTATAGCAAACGTTTTTTATTTTTACGCCCCATGAATATTTGTTTTGCAATTTTGTTGTTTGCTTACCTGCTAAATATTCACTTTAGTGGTATTTCGCAAGATAAAATCTCTAAAATTCCTATAGTAGAAGTTTTCCCTGAGTTAGTAAGTGATACGGTAAGCTTCGACACAGATGATCCTGCCATATATTATAATCGAAAAAATCCTGCCAAAAGCTTAATCATTGGTACTGATAAGGGTGGAAAGACTGGCCAAGGAGGTATTTATGTTTTTGATATTTTTGGCAAAAATATGGTTCAAAAAAATCTGCTTGGAATTAATCGACCTAACAATATTGATGTTGCTTATGGACTTATTGGCAATGGGAAAGGTAAAATTGATATTGCCGTATGCACCGAACGAAATACAAATAAAATTCGTGTCATAAAGTTGCCCGATATGCAGTTGGTTGATGCAGGTGGTATTGAAGTTTTTGAGGGTGAAATTCAGCGTTCACCCATGGGAGTTGCATTATTTACAGATGAAAAGACTCAACAGATTTATGCAATAGTGAGTCGTAAAGATGGGCCTTTACAAGGTTATTTATTTCAGTATTTACTATATGAAGATGACAGAGGAATTGTTAGAGGTAAATTGGTCAGAAAGTTTGGTCAATATTCGGGCTTGAAGGAAATTGAATCCATTGCGGTGGATAATGAGTTAGGCTTCGTTTACTATTCTGATGAAACTGTCGGTGTTCGAAAGTATTATGCACATCCAGATAGTTCGGGTAAAGAGTTAGCCTTGTTTGCTCGAACGGGTTTCACTGAAGATCATGAAGGGATATCCATATACAAGACTTCTGCGAAGAAAGGGTATATTTTAGTTTCGGACCAACAAGCTAATCAATTTCATATTTTCAGAAGAGAGGGTGAGCTGGCAGATAAGCATAAGCATGAATTAATTAAGATTATTAAGACACAAACTAACGAAAGTGATGGCAGTGAAATAATAAGTTATAAACTTAATAAAAGGTTCAAAAATGGTCTATTTGTGGCTATGTCTAATAATAAGACATTTCAATTTTATTCTGTGAAGCATTTTTTTGATGCGAAAACATCTATTCCGTTCAAATGATACGTGTTTATAGATAGTAATTTAATTCAGTTCATTCATTTTCTGAAGGCGTGATAGCTAATTGGGAAGAATGAGTTTAATAGGCTTAATTTGTTGAGGTAATTTTTTAAATACTTTGGTTACATTTTAGGCATATTTTAATATAGATTTCTCTCCATCTTCTACTATTATTTCGACTAAATATTTAGTTATAATTTAAAATTGGACGGAGTATGTCAATTTAAAATTCAATACGTGTAAATTCGTTGGCTTAAATAAGTGTATGTCGGGTCAATTCATTACCATTCGTTTTTTGGAGTTTAGCGGCTTTTCTGCCAAGCGTCATGCGTTTGCGGAAATGGGCCGCTCGCTCGTTTCGGGATGGTCAGCGCCTGGACTTGTCTTTTCGAAGCATTTGGGCACGGGTGCGGGAAATGGGTTTTCGATTTGGCCTAATTTCGGTTTATATGCATGGCTGGGCGTTTGGGAATCTCCTGAACAGGCCAGTGAATTTTTTCAGCATGATGCGCGTTGGTTATCTTATTCGTCCCTTTCAGATCAAATTTCGGGTTGGGATGCTATTCCATTCAAGGGGAAGGGGACTTGGAATTCCCTGCAGCCGTTTGATTTCTCAAATCAAGATGACTCTTGGGAAGGTCCTGTCGCGGTCATCACGCGCGCAAGTATTCGTTGGCATAAAGCCCTTTTATTCTGGTGGAACGTACCTTCTGCGAGTAAACATTTAGAAGGAAAACAAGGCTTAAAATATGCTAAAGGCGTAGGGGAGTTGCCTTTATTTGAGCAAGCAACGTTTTCACTTTGGGAATCTGCGTCAAACTTAGATCAGTTTGCGTATCAGAGCAAAGAACATGCCCCGATGATCAAGAAGACTCGGCAGTATGATTGGTATAGCGAGGAGATGTTTATTAGGATGAGGGTTGTAAAAGAGGTTAGAGGTAAGAAGTAAGAGGTGAGAGGTAACGTAAAATGTTATTCATTATAAATTAAATCTGGCTAGCATCTACATCTTGAAAATATAAATGCTAGCCAGCATAAAATGGTACATCTCACCTCTTACTTCTTACCTCTCACCTTATCTTATCGCCTCAACCCCTCTGGTCTTCGTTCTTATCCGAATCGCGTCTTGCACATCATAGATGAAGATTTTCCCATCACCCACATTGCCTTCGGAGGCATTATCCAAGATGACATCGATACACTTTTCTAAGTTTTCATCGCTCACAACACAGATAATCATCACCTTGGGTAATAAAATCATCGACTTTTCAGTGCCACGGTAAATCTCCGAATACCCTTGCTGGAGCCCAGCTCCACGAACCGGAACCACAGTCATACACGGAATATTTGCGTCAATCAAGCCCTTTTGGATGGCTTTTAATTTGGACGGCTTAACAATTGCTTCTATCTTTTTCATCGTTCTTATTCAAATGTTGTATATGCTTCTACTCCAAATTCAACGGCGTCAATTCCAGCTGATTCTGCTTTATGACTTAAACGAATTCCGATCGTTTTTTTCAATGCCATAAAGATGGCATAAGTTAAGACAAATGAGAATACGGAAATAACAGATACGCCAATCAGCTGCGTGATGAATTGAGCACTTTCGCCGGTGATGAATAATCCATTCTTTTGGGAGAATAGACCCACAGCAATCGTTCCAAAGAAACCATTAACACCATGCACGGCAACGGCGCCTACCGGATCATCTACTTTCATCTTATCTATAACCACGACCGCTATATCCACAATCGTACCTGCGATTAATCCAATAATCAGTGCTGAATCAGCACTAACAACATTGCAACCTGCAGTTATAGCTACTAAACCCGCTAATACCCCATTGATAACCATCGTGATATCAACCTTCTTGTAACGTATAAATGTGTAAAGCATCGTGGCTACACCACCAGCTGCAGAGGCTAAAAATGTATTGGTAGCAACCGAACCGATTAAATCCCATTTACCTACAGCTCCTAACGTAGAGCCAGGATTAAATCCAAACCATCCAAACCATAAGATGAATGCTCCTACGGCTGATAAAGTCAAGTTATGACCTGGGATTGCATTCGCAGTTCCGTCTTCATTGTATTTTCCTAAACGAGGTCCTAATACTATGGCACCTGCTAACGCTGCAAATCCACCCATCGAGTGAATGGCAGCAGAACCCGCGAAGTCATTGAAGCCTCGTAGTGCTAACCAACCGTTTGGATTCCAAACCCAGTTGGCAGCTAAAGGATACAAAATGGCACTGAAAATAATAACATATATAGCATACGCCCACATTTTCATGCGTTCAGCCACACCACCAGAAACAATGGAAATAGCTGCAACCGCAAATCCCATTTGAATGAACCAGAAAAGAGAATTGGAAATGGTCAATCCTAATCCTAAATCCCCTTCCATTATTCCTGTGTCAAAAGCCCAGTAGCCATTTGATTTTCCGTAGGCGATTCCAAAGCCAACTAAATAGAAGGCAATACCCCCAAACATAATGTCAATGATGACTTTGGCGATAATACTTACGGCGTTTTTAGAACGGACAAATCCTGCCTCTAAAAGGGCAAAACCTCCTTCCATTTGAAAAATAAGAGCTGCACAAAGGGCAACCCAAACCGTATCAATAGCGTGTGTTAATTCCACTTGCTGAGCAGCAAGGGTAGCAGATTCGTTCATGGTTTTGTTCGTATATAATGCGTATTACCTGCAAAAATAAAAAACGATTTGGAATTTATGGCAATTAGCGTCAACTTTAATTTCTTAATTAAACCTATTCAACATGCTTAAAAAATTAACTTTATTGGGAATGACTTGTATCTTATCTACAAGTCTTTTGGCCCAAAATCCAGCCATAATTCCTGCTCCCACACAAGTAACATTTAGCAAAGGGGCATATACACTTGGAAATTCCCTCGTCCTTGCTGGGCCTAAATCCCCTGAACTTGCCACCATTTACGCACTGCTTACGTCGAAGTTGACACAAGTCGCCGGTAAAAAAGTTCAATGGTTAACCGATGAAGGTTCTTCGGCTTCTATGGCCGCTATCCATTTTACACTAAATTCAAAGTCTGATCCAGCGTTAGGAAATGAGGGCTATTCATTAATATCTGATGCAAAGGGTGTTCATATTCGGGCCAATAAGCCTGTTGGTATTTTTTATGGTATTCAAACTTTGATTCAATTATTACCAAAGGAAATTGAATCGAAACAAGCTGTTGCAGGTGTTTCTTGGAAAGTTCCGTATGTGAACATCGTAGATGCGCCCCGTTTTGCTTGGCGCGGCATGATGCTAGACGTTTCCCGTCATTTCTTCACAAAAGAGGAAGTGAAGCAATTTATTAATGAAATGGTTGCTTACAAATACAATGTGTTGCATTGGCATTTAACAGACGATGAGGGCTGGCGTGTGGAGATTAAATCATTCCCTAATTTGACGAAAAAAGGGGCGTTTAATGTCAAAAAAGTAGGACACTTTACGGACTTTTCTAAACCGCTTCCCAATGAACCACGTACATACGGAGGGTTTTATACGCAAGAAGAAATTAAAGAAATTGTTAAATATGGCCAAGAGCGTTTCGTAAACATCATGCCAGAAATCGATGTTCCAGGCCACTCGATGGCAGCTGTGGCCTCATATCCAGAGTTATCTTGCACACCGGAAGCGGTTAATTACCAAGTAATTTCAGGCGAGCCATTTATTGATTGGTCACATGGACATCCAGAAGCTTTACAAGACAATACTTTATGTCCTGCGAATGAAAAGGTGTATACGTTTTTAGACAAAGTGATGGGTGAAGTTTCGTCCTTATTCCCATTTGAGTACATCCATATGGGTGGCGATGAATGTCCCAAAAACTATTGGGATAAAAATCCGCAGATTTTAGCTATGCGTAAAGAATTGGGTTTGAAAAATTCACAAGAAGTTCAGGCTCATTTCGTTCGCCGATTAGAAAAAATCATCACTTCCAAAGGTAAGCGCATGATGGGTTGGGATGAAATTCTTGAAGGAGGTGGATTGCCAAAAAATACAGCTGTGATGTCATGGCGTGGTATGGATGGCGGAATTTTAGCGGCTAAAGATGGCCACGAAGTTATCATGACACCCAATAACCATGTGTATATCGACCTAATGCAAGGAGATAAGGCTATCGAGCCACCCGTTTACAAAACGGTACGTTTACGTGATTCCTATGCTTTTGAACCAGTTCCTGCTGGAGTTGATGCCAAATTAGTGAAAGGTGGCCAAGCGAATCTTTGGTCGGAGCAATTGTTTAATTACCGTCATTTGCAATATATGACCTACCCGCGTTCATTTGCCATAGCAGAGGCACTTTGGTCTGAACCCCAAAACCGTAATTGGGATAATTTTGTAGGACGTGTCGAGTCTCATATGGCGCGATTTGATGTAGCTCAAAAGAAATACGCGCCTAGTATGTATGAACCTATTATTCAGGTAAGTCGGAATGCATTGGGTGAATTGACGGTATTGCCAACGACCGAAATTAGTGGCTTAACCATTCATTATAGCTTCGATCATTCCTATCCAGATCAGTTTTATCCAGCGGCAAATGGAGCAGTCGTTGTTCCTAAAGACGCTACCGTGATGAAAATTGTTACCTATCGAGGTAATAAAGCTATGGGTAGGACGATGGATTTAACTGTTGACGATATCGTTAAACGCGCGAAATAATGATCAAATACCTATTCCTTTTTATTGCTTTTACGTTTGTAGCAAACGGGCAATTTGAGAAAATTAGTTATATGGTTGCAGATGGTAAAGTTTTGCCGTATCAAATCCTGTATCCTAAAGATTACAAACCAGGTAAAAAATACCCTTTATTAGTGGTTTTACATGGCGCAGGTGAACGCGGGGATGATAATGAGGCACAAATGAAATACGGTAAAAATGTATTTTTGGATTCACTCAACCGAATTAATTTCCCTGCCATCGTTATTTTTCCACAATGCCCGAAGGATTCGTATTGGTCTTCCGTTCAAATTAATCGGTCAACTACCCCAACTACATTCGTTTTTGATTATACAGCGCCAATTAATTGGCCTTTACAAGCGGTCATTGATTTGGTTAAATCAATTAAGCATGACAAAAATCGTACCTACATCATGGGTTTATCCATGGGAGGTATGGGTACGATGGAGGCAATTTCGCGCAATCCGAAGATGTTTGCTGCTGCTTCCCCCATCTGTGGAGGAGCTGATTTAACTTATGTAGCTAAATATGCTAAAAAAGTGCCCTTGTGGGTCCATCATGGAGATGTGGATATCGTGGTTCCTGTACGTCATTCACGGGAATTGGTTCAAGCTGTCAAAGATCAAGGGGTCGAAGTTCGGTATACGGAGTATCCCAAAGTCAATCATAATTCATGGGATAATGCATTCAAGCAACCCGATTTATTAAGTTGGATTTTCAGCCATCGTAAATGATTTTAAATCTTTTATTTTTTCTCTTTTCGTTTTTGCCAACCGGGGTCCCCAATATTTCGGGGGCCTCGACTGCTTCTACCACTAATTATTTAGCAGTCAAAAAAGGATATGTGATGTCGTATAATGGGGTAGAGGGTCGGGCCAATTGGGTTGGTTGGACACTTCGATCTTCAGACATAGGACCCGTGGATCGATCGAACCGGTTTAGAGAGGATCTAGATTTGCCGCGTGGATTTAAGCGCGTAGATGATGATGACTACCGTGAGTCTGGTTATGATCGCGGGCATTTGTGTAATTCAGAAGATCGTACTTCCTCTGACGTATTAAATGAGGAAACATTCTTGATGTCTAATATGCTTCCTCAGACACCCGAATTGAATCGTGGGCCGTTCAAATTTCTGGAAGCTTATTGCCGCAAATTAGTCTTGAAAAAAGGTCAATCTTTATTGATTTATTCAGGCGGAATCGGAGCAAAAGGCAGGCTCGCCTCGGGTGTTCCTATTCCCATTTATGTTTGGAAAGCTGTTTATAGCCCCACAGAGGTATTTTATGTGCTGTTTCCGAACGAGCGTACCCTCTCAAAAAACTGGAATCAATATCGTGTCAGTAAAGATCGATTAGAAAAAATGACGGGGTTTCAGTTCCCATAAAGCATACTTCTTGCTTGAGCTTTGGCAAAGCTTTAAGCTTTGCCAAAGCTAAGGGGAAGCCATGGTATTTAAATCAGCAAAACTGATAAAAGAAAAAGCCCGGTCTCCCGGGCTTTCTTTTATTTCAACATGTATTCGGCTAGTTTTTTAGCCGCCAAGAAATTCTCATATTCCAGCGGCGTTCTCCGGTTATTCGTATACTCATTATACAACCACGGATCTCCTAAGGCAAATACTTTCCCTTTGCCTACTTGAGCGACGGCCATGACCGAATAGCCTTGAAGTGTCGCAATTGACTTAGCCGTTCCCGATAATTTCAGTGTAGTGATTTCCTTAATATACACCTTTTTGATCGGGTCGAATACGATATTACCCGGTTCGATTAACACTGTTCCTTGATCCCAATTTCGTCCTTGAACAAAATTTAAGTTGGGCGCTACAAACTCAATTCCAAAACGGCGCGCCAAAATATTGAATTGAGGTATTTCGCAATTCGTTGTATCATTAGCCAATAAAATTAAATTTCCACCTGCTTTGACCCAAGCCTCAATTTCATCTGCAGCTTTGGCATTCATGTAATTCGGTTTCGCTGTTTCTTTAGGGGAATCTGGATCTACGATAATGTACACAGATGCGCCTTTCAAGTTTTCACGGGTAGGTGAAACACCCAACGAATCTAAAGAGGCACCCAACTGCTCAAATTGAATTCCCCATAAATGAAAACCTGAATCTTTGCGATCCTCCCACGTATAGTGAAACCGTTGGCCATTTTTAGTCTCATGATTAAAGAAATAATCTAAAACTACTTTCTTGCCCTTACCCACACCCAGTTCTTTGGCAATTTCAATTTCTAATGATGCGAGGATGAAAGGCCCAACTCCCTTTAGGTCATCCTGTTTCAAAGGCTCACTTAAATAATATGCATACGATCCATCTCGGTACGGTACGCCACCTAAACCGCCAACGCTTACCGTTTTCTCCAAATGGATATATCCATTAGCATCTGTTGATATAAAGTTTTTCAATGCGCCTGCATAAGCTTTTTGAGCTGCTTTAAGATAGGTTGCTGGTAAATAACCTTTGCGTGATCCTTTAGCAAAAGCATAAATAAACATATTCGCGGCAGAAGCTTCCAAATAGTTTCCTTCTCTACCCGGGAAATTAGGTACTTGATACCAAAGACCAGAAGTAGGATCTTGAATTTTAAGCAAAGCGGCAGATAAATCTTGCAATTGCTTGATTAAAATCTTGCGCCCTGGGTGATTAATCGGCATGTAATCCAACACCTCTACTAAGGCCATTTCATACCATCCCATCGATCTTCCCCAAAAATTAGGCGAATGCCCCGTTTTTTTATCGGCCCAAGGTTGGACGCGCGCTTGGTCATAGGCATGAATTAAAAGTCCCGTTTTAGCATCCAATGCACCTTTATACATCAATTCAAATTGCTTGATAATGTCCGCCCAGTTATCTTCTCCTGTTATGGTGCCATATTCTGCATAGAATGGCTCCAACATATACAGACCATCTAGCCACATCTGATTTGGATAACGTTGCTTGTGCCAAAAGCCGCCATCTGAATCGCGTGGCTGCGCTGTTATTTGGGCACGTAGCTTGTCGGCCGCTTTTTTATAACGGACATCCCCTAATTCTTGATATAAATACAGCAGCATGCGCCCTGTCGTAATATTGTCCGAATTAAATTCATTGAAATGATAGGTGCGAATGTTCCCTTGTTCATCAACAAAGCTGTCGATGTTCTTCTTGATGTAGTTGAAATATTTGGCGTCTCCTGTGCGCTGGTAAATTTTTTCCAAGGCTTTCAACAAAAGCCCTTGCTCGTAATCCCATCCGGCAGGTTTACCCAATTTGACGGTAATCGAATCGGGATGGGTATGCATGATGCTGGCCGACATTCTTTCCGAATAGTTTTGGCCATGTAAAACAAATCCCCCTATCAGCAGGAGGATTGAGAAAATTGATTTTTTCATATTAACGTAAGTCAGAAATTTCAGCAAAATCCATATCGGTGTAATCTTTATTTTCACCCGCCATTCCCCAAATAAACGAATAGTTTTTGGTACCTGCTCCGCTGTGAATCGACCAAGGAGGAGAAATAATCGCTTGGTGATTATGTACCCACATGTGTTTTGTTTCCGTGGTTTCACCCATCAAATGTAAAACGGCATGTCCAGGAGTTACATCAAAATATAAATAGGCTTCCATCCGACGGTCATGTACGTGGGCCGGCATTGTATTCCAAATGGATCCCGGTTCCAGAATGGTAAGGCCCATCACTAGTTGGCAGGATTGAATGCCTTGATTGTGAATGTATTTGTAGATTGTTCGGTGGTTAGATGTTTCTAAACTTCCTAAAACAACAGTTTGAACTTGCTCTCTGTCTAATTTGGCACATGGGAAAACAGCATGAGCCGGTGCAGATAAAATGTAAAATTGAGCCGGATTTTCTTTCGATTCAGAACGGAAACTAACTTCTTTGGTTCCGCGCGCAACATAAACTGCACCTAACTTGTCGATGGAGAAATCTACGCCATCGCCGGTTACTGTACCTTTTCCACCTACATTAATAACACCTAATTCGCGCCGCTCTAAAAAATACTCCGCGCGAAGCTTTTCTGGATTAGGTAAATGCAAGGTTTGTGCTACCGGCATGGCTCCGCCAATAATCATGCGGTCGTAAATTGTATACGTAAGATTAATGTGATCGGCGGAAAATACATGCTCAATCAAAAAGTTATCCCGTAATTCTTGATTTGTAAAAGTTGATACTTCTTTTCTACTTGCCTCAAATCTGTAATCCATAGATGATGTTAGTTTTTTATTTCAAAGCTAAATTACGTTCTTTTCTACTGTATCTTTAGGACTTATTCTGTCAAAATGTTTCAGGAAGATTTAAATCAAAACATTCATTTGCTCGGTTTTAGGCGTGTCGGATCTACATTGGATCACTGGATTCATGCGGATTTAGGAATTGAAATCTTTGCGAATTATGTTGGGATGGACGCACGTTTACCTACGAAAAATCATTCCGGAACCATAGAAATTTGGGAGGATATTTGGGTAGCCCGGTATTCACAAGTGATGCAATTTTTGACCGGATTAACCAAGCCATTAAAATCCGTTTTTGCTCGAGATACTTGCATCTTACCTATTTCTGCTGAGGCTGCGCGCAATTTTTTGGATGCCAATCACCTCATGGGATTTTCTAAAGGAGCACTTTATGTAGGTTGTGTAGTGCCACCTCACCGACAATTTCGCGGGATTCGTAGTGAATTTTCCTGGGAGGGAAATCCATTAGTCGCGGTGGCAGTTTTTGGGAAACCTATCGTCATGAAGGAAGCAGGCATGGAAGGAAAGTTGTCAGGTGAGTTAATAAAATTAGCCACGCTTCCATCCATTCGTTTAGTTGGTGGTATCACTAAATTTTTGGATGCTTATCGTGCGATTCATCCCGTACAAAATGTCATGACGTATATTGATTTGGATTGGAATTCGGGAAAGGGGTTTTTGAGCCTCGGATTTAAAGTGGTGGAACAAACGCCTCCTTTGTTATTCAAATTAGTAGAAGGTAAACGTGTTTCTGCTTCTGTGGATGCAGAAGTTTGGACGAAAGGGAATTTAAAATTGAGATATTATTATGCCAACTAGCCTATTGGTTTTATTGGGGCCAACGGCAAGTGGCAAAACGGCACTGGCAGTTGACCTAGCTATACGCTTAAATGGTGAAATAATCTCAGCTGATTCGCGGCAGATATATAAAGGCCTGGATATTGGTACAGGGAAAGATCTACTTGAGTACGGTGATGTACCTTATCATCTGATTGATAATCATGTGTTGGGTGATCATTATTCTGTTGCACATTTTCAGAAAGAGGCCATCGATGCGATACAAGAGGTACTCAGACGTGGAAAACAGCCTATTTTGTGCGGTGGGACGGGTTTGTATATCGAGGCTTTGTTGGCCAATTATTCATTTTCTCATCTACCTAATTTTTTAGATAAGCAAATTGCGCTTGATTTGACTTATCGTGTTTTTGGTTTGAATCCGGAAGTAAGCCTTCGTCGCGCGCGAATTTCTGCTCGATTCCAAGCTCGGCTAGCAGCGGGTTTAATTGAGGAAGTGGAAGGATTATTAGCTCAAGGCGCAGCGGAAGCAGATTTTATTCGTTTGGGATTGGAGTATAAATGGATTGTTCAGTATTTACGTGGGGAAATATCGCGTGAACGTTTTGAGGAGGGATTAGAGGTGGCCATTCATCAGTTTGCAAAGCGACAGATGACCTATTTTCGTAAGATGGAAAAGGCAGGTATTTTAATTTCGTGGATTCCTGATACGCTAGCTTTTCAAGCTAAAAGCGATTTTGTCTTAAAAAATATCTAAAATTATCAGTTCACATATTGCAAAATGTACAAAAAGACCTTACTTTTGCATTCTCATTACGAGACAGAGAGTTGGCAGAGTGGTCGATTGCGGCAGTCTTGAAAACTGTTGACTGTTACAGGTCCGGGGGTTCGAATCCCTCACTCTCTACCAAAAGCGAAACGCAAGTTTCGCTTTTTTTGTTTCTATCAATTTTGGCTAAATTTCGGGTATGAAATTATATTTGGTCCCTACGCCTATCGGCAATTTGGAAGATATTACCTTACGGGCGATTCGTGTGCTAAGTGAAGTGGACGCGATATTGGCGGAAGATACACGGACATCGGGGACTTTGTTAAAGCATTTAAATATCTCCAAACCTCTTTATGCGCATCATGCGCACAACGAGCATGCAGGTGTTGCGGGCATTGTCAAATTAATAAAAGAGGGCAAATCATTAGCATTGATTTCAGATGCAGGAACTCCCGGGATATCAGATCCTGGATTTTTATTGGTGAAAGCCTGCCTAGAACAAGGTATCGAAGTGGAAACATTGCCGGGACCTACGGCCGTAATTCCTGCCTTAGTCAATTCAGGATTTCCGATCGACCGTTTTGTTTTTGAAGGGTTTTTGCCACATAAAAAAGGCCGACAAACCCGTTGGAAAACCATCGCGGAAGAGGAGCGGACAACGGTTTTGTATGAATCTCCACATCGTTTAGTGAAGGCATTGGAACAAATGGTTGAATTTGTGGGTGCTGAACGTCCAGTTATGGTCGCTCGTGAGTTGAGTAAAATGCATGAGCAAATGGTTCGTGGTAAAGCAGCCGAGGTATTGGCTTATTTTAGTGCCCATCCAGATAAAGTACGTGGTGAAATTGTGATTGTCATTGCAGGAAAATAAATGAAAAAACTCCTATTTTTTTTACTGATTTCTATCGCGGCTAAAGCTCAATTGAGTTCTAAAGCGGAAGTGGTTTTAGTTACTGTGGCACCTGGAAAGGAGTTGCATTCGGCTTTTGGTCATACGATTTTATGGATTAATGACCCGACCAATGGCATTGATCGAGCCTATAGCTATGGCACGTTTGATTTCAATACAGAGAATTTTTATTTGAAATTTTTGATGGGGACTTTACCCTATACCATTTCGGTTCATTCGATGCAGGATGAGTTTAATTTCAATATGCAGTATGAAAAGCGTGGGATGATTGCCCAAAAACTTGAACTAGATTCGCTTCAGAAAAATGCAATCTTACGGGATTTGGAAACGAATTTATTGCCCGAGAACAAGGAGTATGCGTATAAATTCTTCTATGACAATTGTTCCACTCGGATACGGGATATGATTGAAAAAAATGCGCCTGGAAAATACAGCTGGACGCAAAATCCTACGCTCGAGGGAAAATCATATCGAGATTGGATGAACAAGTACTTAGCTCCTAATTCTTGGGTGACCTTGGGAATGAATCTGGCGTTAGGTGTTCCTTCTAATGTAAAAGCCACAGCTTCACAATCTTGTTATTTGCCAGATAATTTATCCTCAGCTACGAATTTGGCTAAAGGTCTTTCTGCGAATCCAATCAGTATGTTTGATGCGCAACCTAAGGAGGAAGCTGGTTTTGATTTTGCTGGGCCCTTTGTGATTTTGGGTTTGCTAACTTTACTTGTTGGCTTTTTATCGTACAAAAATTCTTTTCCTTTTGCCGCGGATGTAGCTTTATTTACTGTTTTTGGCTTATTAGCCTGGTTCATATTTTTCTTAGGCACTGCGACCAATCATGAAGTGATGGCTTACAATCCAGCTTCGCTCATGTTGTTCCCTTTGAATTTTCCACTCGTGATTTGGTTTGTGCAGAATCCAGTCAAGTGGAAGTTTTACATTCAATTGGTTACGGTTTTTAGTCTACTAGGAATCGTCTGGTGCGGTTTACAGTTTTGGCCTATGCTATTAGTCGGATTGCCTGTTTTTATCCGATTGTTTAGCTTATCCTTCATCAAAAAATAAATGCGTTATCTTTTTCTTCTCATCTCTTTTTGTGGTTTTTCACAGGAGGTTTTTAAGCCGCTAATCCCGCAGAAAGAATTTCAGCCATTAAAAATTGAAAGCAGTTTAAAAGCGGATGGGCTTTTGGATGAAACTGAGTGGCAAAACGCGCCATCTGTAAATCTGGATTTTCAAGTGGAGCCTTTTCAAGGGGTCAAGGCTTCCTTTCATTCAACGGTGAAAATGCTTTATAATCACCAATTTCTTTATGTAGCTGCTATCCTAAAAGACACTGTAGGCAAAAATGCATTTCGTGCTCCTAATTTAAAACGAGATTATACCTTTACTGAGAACGACTTATTCGGTATTGCAATTGATGGATTCAATGATAATCGGAATGCGCTTGTTTTGCAATCGAATGCCTATGGAGCGCAGCGAGATCTATTAGCTTTTGATGATCGTGCCTATGATATTGATTGGGATGGATTGTACCGTGTCAGGACCCAACGAAGTGATTCATCTTGGGTGGCAGAATTTGCCATTCCTTGGCAGACCCTGCGTTATCCCAAAACAGATGGAAATAAGACGCAAGATTGGGGGATTAATTTCTTTCGGGTAAGAAGATCAAGTAATGAAGTAAGTGTTTGGTCGCCGCATCCGCGTTCGATGAGTGCATTGCGCATGGATTATGCGGGAAAATTATCGGGGATTATTCCTCCTCCACCCACGTCAACGAATATCCGATTTAATCCTTATTTACTGCAAGTGTCAACTAAATCGGAAGGAACTGAAATAGGGAATGCGCGTAATGCCGACTTAAAATTAGGTGGAGAGATTAAATGGGCCATAAGTCCTACGTCTGTTATGGATATTACCTTTAATACGGATTTTGCGCAAGCAGATGTGGATTTACAGGTTAATAATATTTCTCGATTCTCGGTCTTTTTTCCAGAGCGCCGACAGTTTTTTCTAGAAAATGCATCTCTTTTTTCTGCTGGTTTAGCGCCTGTTGACCAGGTGATAGGAGGTTCGATGTACATACAACCTTTTTTTAGTCGGACGATTGGTTTAGACCAAAATGTTAATCCCATTGCCATTACTGCCGGTACTCGTTTCGTTTATCGGTCTGAAAAAAGAAACCTTGGGGGTATTTTAATGCGACAAGGTGAAGGAGATGGCGATCCGTATGCTAATTTCCTTGTGGGGCGTTATTCAGAGAATTTTGGTAAACAAAATAGGATTGGGGCAATCTTTACCACCAAGTCTTCTCCATTGGCCGTGCAATCCACAGGGGCTATTGATGCCTTCGTTCGATTTAATGATAAGTTTTCATTTAGTGGTATGGGTACGCTTACGCAGGATAGTCGGACAGGTGATCAAGGCGTAGCCGAGTATAGTCAGTTTCTATATTCCGGTAATTTTATTCGGGCTTATTGGACTCAGACCTTAGTGTCAGAAAAGTATAATCCAAGCATGGGCTTTGTATCCCGACGCGGTATTTTATCCAATTCGCAAGGATTTGACTTTAATGTTCGCGGGAAATGGTTGCCTTCATTTGTGCGTAGTTGGGGCCCAGGAATTTACACCGAGGTGTATCACAGCTTAAAAACGGGTAATATTATTGAGCAGCGTGCGCTTTCAGGACCGCTTTGGTTTGATCTTCAAAATGGTGGAATTATTGGTGGTTATGTGGAAGCGACTGCACAAAATTTGGAAGAAACCTTCAGCCCAGTCGGGATTGATATTAACCCTGGAAATTATTCGTATTTCCGTAAGGGGTTTTTACTGTCGAGTGATCCAAGTGCCAAATATTCAGGTTCCACTGAATACGGTTGGGGCGGTTTCTTTAATGGAACGTTACAGACACTAGATTCAAAGTTTCGTTTAGCTCCCATCCCGCATATAAACCTGGGTTTATCATGGAATTGGAGCAAATTTGAGAATATGGGTGCTGCTCGAGAGACGAAAGAAGTCAATTTACTGATTTTGGAAACCCGCATGGCAATCAATCCACGGGTCCAGCTAATTGGATTTTACCAAAAAAATACGACGGATGATTTAAAATCTCTGAACATACGTTTATCCTGGGAATATCAGCCGCTTTCATTTGTGTATTTAGTATTTAATTCGTTGAATTACCAAGGAACTGATGGGACCCAACAAAAGCAACAAAGTTTTTTAGCTAAATTGTCCTATCTAAAGCAGTTTTAATATGCATATGGAATTAAGAAGTGATACGTTTACCCTGCCAACTCAAGCTATGCGTGAGGCTATGTTTGCCGCGCCGTTGGGGGATGATGTTTTTGGTGAGGATCCTTCCGTTAATGCTTTGGAGCAAAAGGTGGCCGCTATGTTTGGTATGGAGGCCGCACTTTTTTGTGTTTCTGGTACGCAGACGAATCAAATCGCAATGTCAGTTCATTTAAGCAAGGGACAAGAGGTCATTTGTGATGAGTTGTCACACATTTATTTATACGAGGGTGGGGGCATTATGGCGAATGCAGGCGCTTCCGTTAAGTTGTTGAAAGGTGATTTAGGTCGCTTAACACGTGCTCAAATCGAAGCAGCAATCTCTCCAGACGATATTCATGCGTGTGAAAGTAAATTAGTAAGTCTTGAAAATACGGTCAATAAAGGTGGTGGGAGTGTGTATAGCTCAGAAAGCTTACAGGAAATTTCAGATTTTTGTCGGCATATAAACATCCCAATACACCTCGATGGGGCACGAATTTTCAATGCGATGGCTGTAACGGGTCAAACGCCCAAGCAATTTGGTGCATGGTTTGATTCGATTTCTGTTTGTTTATCGAAAGGTTTAGGCGCTCCCGTAGGTTCAGTTTTGTTGGGTTCGCATACATTTATCAAACAAGCGAGGCGTGTGCGTAAACGATTAGGTGGGGGATGGCGCCAAGCGGGATTTTTAGCTGCGGCGGGGATCTATGCGCTTGATCATCACGTCACGCGTTTGCAAGAAGATCATGCCCGAGCGAAAGAAATAGCCCATATTTGTGTCGGACTACCTTGGGTAGACTCCATTCTTCCGGTAACAACCAATATCGTCATTGTTCAATTAAAGGAAGGCATTCGCTCGGTAGACCAAGTGGCTGATTTAAAGTCCAAGGGCATTTTTTGTGCGCCTTTCGGGCCACAGTACATTCGCTTTGTTACGCATTTGAATTTTGACGATGCAGCTTTATCTGCATTTAAGGCTCAAATTATTTAGTAGTTTTTGCCAACTTCTTTCTTTTAAAAGAAACCTAATATGATGCAACGAAAAGCGTTTAAAATGTTTCTTTTGCCCGGTTTTGAAGCCGAATATGCCCGTAGGCATGACTTGATTTGGCCTGAACTCGTAGACCTATTACATGCTGTCGGTATTCAGAATTATTCCATTTTCTTGGATTCGGACACACTTACCTTATTTGCCTATCTAGAGGCTCCTGATTTAGGTAAACTAGATCAGCTTCCTGCGCAGGAAGTTATGCAGCGCTGGTGGAAGTATATGGGTGATATTATGCAAAGTAATCCAGATAATTCACCAGTGGCCATTGATATTCCATCTGTATTTCACCTTCCTTAATTGATGAAAAAGATTATTCTTTTATGTTTTTTAGCCTCTTTTTCGCTTGTAGCTGCGCCAAATAAAAAGCAAGTACTGGCGAAGATGCATTTGGCTAATCGTTATTTCCAACAGAAATGGCCGGATGTTGGTCAAGTGATTGTTAGCCCTGATCGGACAAGACCATCTAACATTTGGACACGATCAGTTTATTATGAGGGTTTGATTGAATTATATAAACTAGATCCCAAGGCGTCTGATTTAAAATACATGATTGATTGGGGTGAATTTCATCAGTGGGGATTGCGAAATGGGGTAAAAACGCGCAATGCAGATGATCAGGCATGTGGGCAGGTGTATTTGGATTTGTTCCTCATGTCAGGCGATTCTGCGCGCATCAAGCCCATTAAAGCCAATATTGATAACATGGTCATTACGGAAAAATCGGACGATTGGTCTTGGATCGATTGTTTACAAATGAGCATGCCCGTTTATACACGTTTAGGTGTGATTTATAAAGATCCGCGTTATTTTCAGAAGATGTATGATTTGTATGCGTTTACCAAATACAAACATGGCGGAAAGGGTCTTTACAATCCGGTTGAAAAACTGTGGTGGCGGGATAAAGATTTTGTTCCTCCCTACAAAGAGCCGAATGGTGCCAATTGCTATTGGTCACGCGGAAGTGCTTGGGTATATGCCGCTTTAGTTCGAACGCTCGATTTATTACCGGAAAATGATCTACACCGTGCGGAATATCTTGCCGATTTTATAGCACTTTCTGAGGCCTTGCCTCCGTTGCAGCGGGCGGATGGGTTTTGGAATGTTTCCTTGATGGACCCAACTAATTATGGAGGGCCGGAATTGACTGGTACGTCTTTGTTTGTATATGGTATGGCTTGGGGAGTCCGGAAAGGTATATTGCCTGCTAAAAAATATAGACCAATCATTGATCAAGCTTGGAAGGGGATGTCTACTTGTGTGCATCCAAATGGCTTCCTTGGTTTTGTGCAGGGAACGGGGAAGGAGCCCAAAGATTCTCAGCCTGTGACCTTTGATCATGTGCCTAATTTTGAAGATTTTGGATTAGGTTGTTTCTTGTTGGCAGGTTCTGAATTGTTAAAAGCGAAATAAGAATAAATATTTCATTCTGTAATTGTAGGTTCCTTTTGGTTTTGACCACTACATCTATAGCTCAGTTTTTGGTGTTTTTTATTTTCTCTATCTTTGTTTGCTCTACAAAGAATTTTAGATTTATATGAAATTAATCTATTGGTTGGTTTTTGGTTTTATAGCATGGATCCTTTATGCCTATTTACCATTCCACCAAGATGAATTTTTGCATTTCCATTCATTAGCGTATCAATTGCCAAATTTCCAACTTAATGCGTTTAAGGAGGGATTCGGTGCCTACGAAAAGTTCTTTCCTTTAGGCCTTTCGGTCTATTTTCCATTTTTATATACGGGTAATTTGCAAGGGATTCTACTTTGGCCCTTTTATGTTTCAATGCCTATAATTGAAGCTAAAATGGCTTATTCCTTGCTTTCGTTAGCTTTATTTTATGTCTTGATCCTACGGACATTTTCGATGTCAAGCGCTGGAAAATGGTTTTTGTTTTTGTTGTTGCCAATTTACATCGCTGTATTGCGGGATGCTGGCCCGGTCAATGTAGCGTTAGTGGTTTTTGTACTTAGTTTTCATTTGACCCATAAACTAGCACACCCAAGGTTCGGTTGGCTTGCTGCCCTATGTCTTTCCTTCGTGTGGTCCTTAGCATTTTATGACAAATTGTTTTTTGTCTACTTAATGCCGAGCGTGTTAGTTTTCTCATTGAATCGATGTTCGTTTGAGGCAATATTGAAACGTGACTTTCTGATTAAAATGGGCCTGGCATTAGCTGGGTTTAGTATGTTCGTTTTGGTTTATTTGTTGGCCGATATTCGTGTTCGTCAATTTCAGTCGGCGGAATTGGGAAATTTCCAACTCCCATTTATTAAGGTGTTGGCATCGTCAGGTGATTATACTTTTTGGGAGGAACGGAGAATCGTATTAAATACGCTTGTAAACCAATTTGACTTTAGCTTTTATGTGCTGCGCCATTTGAATTATTATGATTTCATTCAGGCCAACATTTGGAATGGTTTAAGTTGGTTTGGAATTGTATTTGTTGGCTTAATTGTATTGGAATTCAAACATGCCGATGCTAAGGCTAGGTGGTATCTGGCTGCATTTGTTGTCATGGCTTTGACGTTTTTAGTGTTGGGTAAAATTCGTTTTGGACATCATACGGTATTTTTATTCATTCCTTTATTGGGCTTTTGGTTTGATGGTCGGCGTCCAGTTTACCTGAAAAGCTTGATGGTTTGGTTAGCATTAAATATGCTTGTTTTTGGATATAATTTGGTTCATTCACAAGCACATGAATCGCTTCGAACAGATTACCGTGATTTAGTAAAAAAGACAAAGGTTGCGAAACCCGTAATCGTCAATTTTGATAGTTGGAATTATTACTATCTACGCAATTTAGATTCAGATCAAGCGGTAGTTACCTGGGTAGATTTACGTGATTCAGTTCAAACAGGCCGTTTATTTGCGCTATCCAAAAAGTTAAATTTGCCCATTATAAATGTGTCTGGGTCAATGGAGGTTTGGGATCAAAATTGGTTATTAATCCAAAACAAGGTAGATTCGGTTTTGGTAGATCGGACCTTTCCCGCAAATCCAATTATTACATTTCGTATTAAATAGCTATACCTATGTCGCATAAATTCGTGCTATTTCTGGCACTCTGTTTAAGTCCTTTATTGATCTCAGCGCAAAATCCGGCTGATTATCCGCAAGATTATTTGAGTCCTGCATTTCACGCGGGAAGGAGGGATGCCTTTAAGGCGGCTATGTCAGATAAAGGTGTGGCTATATTTTTCGCTTCTCAGGTGCGTGTTCGTAATGATGATGTGGATTATCAATATGCCCAGAATAAGAATTTCTATTACTTTACTGGATTACACGAGCCAAATGCCGTTTTGGTGATGTTTAAGCGTCCGGTTACCCTCTTAAACCAAACGGGTACTGAGTTTATTTTTGTTCAAAAGCGAGATGCTTTCAAAGAAATGTGGACGGGTAAAATATTAGGTGAAGCTGGAGTGAAGAAGACATATCAGATTCAACATGTTTTCGCTAATGATCAGTTTAATGCCAATACACTTGATTTGTCCACGGTTGATTCCATTTATTCAGTATACCGGGATGAGGCTATTTTTACGAAGTATAAGCGAAGATTAGATCCCTTAGCGCGCATGGCGAATGTCGTGGATAGTAGTTTAGTCTCCTTGAAAAAGCCGTTGGCATCGCGTGCTACGATTCAAATTTTAAGCTCTTTGCGGGGAATTAAGCAGCCCGAGGAGATTGTTTTGATGCGTAAAGCAAGCCAAATAAGTTCGTTGGGCCATCGCGAAGTCATGAAAGCAATCCACCCTGGAATGAAGGAATATCAAGCGCAAGCCATTATGGAGTACCATTTTAAGTCGAGTGGCTCTGAATATCCTGGTTATCCAAGTATTGTGGGTGCATCTGAAAATTCCTGTGTTTTACATTATACGACTAATTTGAAACAGGTGAATGCGGGTGATTTGTTGTTGAGTGATTGCGCGGCCGAATACCATGGGTATACAGCGGATGTAACGCGTACGATTCCGGCAAATGGTCGGTTTTCGCCTGAGCAGAAACTTATATATGATTTGGTACTTAAGGCGCAAGATGCAGGTATTCAAATGTGTAAAACAGGCATTCCGCACGACCGAGTAGATGCTGCGGCGCGCGAGGTGATTTATACGGGTTTAGTTGGCCTAGGTATTGTGTCATCCAAACAAGAGGCTCGGCAATATTTTCCACACGGCACCTCGCATCATGTGGGGTTGGACGTACATGATTTAGGGCCGCTGATATTGGCTCCGGGTGTTATTGTCACAGTTGAACCAGGGATTTATATTCCTGCTGGAAGTAAATGTGATAAAAAGTGGTGGAATATTGGTGTGCGAATTGAAGATGATATTCTGATTACCGAAACAGGGAATGAGAATTTGTCGGCAGGTTCACCTCGGTCAACGGCAGAAATTGAAAAATTAATCAAGGAGCGGAGTCGCTTTGAGTAGTATTAAATATTTTCATGTATTTGTGTTATTAGTTTAGTTTCTTAATTTTATTTCATCAAAAAAATTGACAAATGAAAAATAAATTATCGATTAATTTCCGAGCCATGATGTTTGGATTATTTAGTTTACTTGTTTTGACGACTACTTCGTCTTTTATTACCTTGCCAGATAATCCCGATGCCATTGTAGGAGTTTGGAAAACAGGTGAGGGTAATGCGATGGTTCGTATTTACAAGAATGGTGAGAAATACCAAGGAAAGGTAGTTTGGTTGAAGGAGCCGATAGATCCTGAAACGGGTAAACCCAAATTAGACAAAAATCAATCAGATGAAACGGCCAAAAAAAGACCTGTTTTAGGCTTGATTAATATTTGGGGATTTGTTCCTAAAGAAAATAATGTGTGGGATGAGGGAAATATTTATGACCCAAAGAATGGTAATACCTATTCATCTACGATGAAGTTAATCAATGCAAATACGCTAGAGGTTCGTGGATATATCGGCGTTTCGTTAATTGGTAGAACGGATACTTGGACGCGTCAAGTTAAATAAACCGATATTCTTTACGACATAAAAAAAAGGCTTCAAATTTTTGAAGCCTTTTTTTGTTAGGGTGAAACGAAGTTTAAACTAAAGTTTATGTACATCGGGTTGCCCATCGGGCTCGTAAAAAACCTTTCGGCATCTTCCTTGCCATCAAACTTATTCATGACATCAAATCGATAGTTATAGCGTAATCCTGCTTGCACATTAAACCAAAGGAAGCCTGTGATTTTTTTATCCCACATAATGCGAGGTTTAAATTCTCCTCGCTGAATGAAACCTTCACCATTTTTACTTTGAGGTAATTTGGTATAAAATTGATTTCCTTCTAATTCAAAGCCAACTTGTAGCATACTTGATGTAGAGAAATTATAGCGTAAAAATCCTTTCGCAGGTAACAAAAGCTCAATTCCCCAGCGATCATTGAAGGTCTTATTCCAAAGTAATACGGGAACGTATATCAATCTTCCCGCTCGGTAAGTACGGGCGATACCGGTACCAATCATGTTTGATTCGGAGGTTTTCCAACCGTAAATTCCGGTTGCGCTTAGGGTTAATGCTTTTGAATCAATATCGCCAAGCTTTGGGAATACACCATTGATATCAGCACTCGCTTGAAGAATTAGGAAATTCCGCTCATTAAGTGGTTTGAAAATAGTCGTGTTTATACCTGTGCTCACTAAGGCATTAGATTGAAGGCTGGATACAAATGGATTATTGGCTTTATTGTTCTCGAATTCAAATTTGGAGCTCCAATAATTAGCACCCAACTGCCATATAAATTTGTTCGTAGCAATGACAGGAACATTCACCTGCGCGCGAAGCATATTGACACGGTTTACATGAAACTCTTGCGGAGAAGTGTTCAATTCGCTGAAACGTATGCCTGGCATGTGAAATCCAGCATTATAATCATACCCAATGCTAATGATTCGCTGGGGAGTTTGATTTAATACTTTTTGCGTACAAAATCTGGTAACTCCTTCAGGGTCACCATATTGGCTGTAATCTTCGAAAACTTCAGTTGTGTCAGTCTGTGCGTAAACTCCTGTAGAAACAGCGAGTAGTATTAAGGTAATTATTTTCTTCATAGCGATAGGGTTGCTTTTTATGGCTGTAAATATATTGGTAAATCCCTCAAAATTATGCTGTTACCCTATACTATTTTATTAGGGCTTGCTATTAATGGTTTGACAATACAAAATACCAAAGGCCCAGCGATAAACTGGGCCTTTGGAAAAATACATACTAGTGGAACTGGAGGGATTCGAACCCTCGTCCAAACCTAGAAACCGGAAGCTTTCTACACGTTTAGATTTGATCGATTTTCGATGGCCAACAGGTTCAGATCAGACCTTATTGACCACTTATTCACTGGATACTAATGATCGCTTAGTGAAATCGCAATCATCGACTCTGCATGGTCGACGCTCCAGGATCCCTAGCGGCAGAGTTTGGCCGGGGTGGAACGATGGCAATTGGTTAGTCTATCAGACTAAGCAGCCATGGCATACGAAGTATTGCCAGCTATAATTCGAAGGTTTTTTAAACAGGAAATACCCCCAACTCCCGACGTGCTTACAACCGATCTGCTTAAGCTGTCAAAACCGGTCAGTCCCAATAAGATTGCAAAGATACGTAATTAATTCACCGGTAGCGCGGTCGTTGATTTAATTTCGTCCATCACAAATAAACTTGAAATGTGGGCAACAGACGGCAAAACAGCCAAATGCTCTTGGTAGAATCGATTGTAACTTTCTACATCTTCAGTTACTACGTTGAGGTAGTAGTCAAAATTTCCTGAAACCAAATGACACGAAATTACTTCAGGGAATGCCTTAATCGAAGCTTCAAACGAAGAAAAATTATCTCGATTTTGTTTTTCTAAAGTCACTTGACAATGCACCAATAAGCCAAGATTTAATTTTTTGCGATTCAATATACCTACATAACCTTGAATGAAGCCTTCCGTTTCTAAGCGTTTCAGTCGGTCATGCGTAGGACTAAGTGATAGATTCACCTGTTCAGCAATTTCCTTGATTGTTTTCTGGCTATTCACCTGGATAATTTTTAAAATCTGCAGATCTAGGCTATCTAAATTTGATTTAATCGCCATAAAGTTTTCGGTTTACAAGTAATTAATGACCTATTTTCGGAAATATTTTCTTCAAAATTATAATATTTTATATTATTTTCCTTATTTATCGGCTATATGCCATAAATTTTATGGCAGTGTATATATTTGCAATGTATTATACTTCATCAAAGGTAACGGCCAGCGAATTTTTCGTTGGCTGTTCTTTTTTTAACCTAACCAAATCATGATTATTGCCGTTCCCAAAGAAATTAAAAAACAAGAATCGCGCGTTGGACTTACGCCTGCCGGAGTTCAAAGTTTGATTGCCGCTGGCCACCAAGTCTACATAGAAACCCAAGCTGGTTTAGGTTCCGGATTTAGCGATTCAGCCTATGAGCTTGTTGGTGCCCACATTTTGGATACTCCCCAAGAAGCGTACGCCATCGCGGATATGATTGTTAAAGTAAAGGAGCCCTTGGCTTCTGAATATCCCCTCATCAAGCCAAAGCAAATTCTATTTACCTACTTTCATTTTGCGGCCTCTAAAGAACTGACGCATGCCATGATTGAAAGCAAGGCAACATGCATCGCTTATGAAACCGTGGAATTGGCCGACAGATCTTTGCCTTTACTAACTCCGATGTCGGAAGTAGCCGGTCGGATGGCCATCCAAGTAGGCGCCTATTTTTTAGGTAAACCGCAAGGTGGAAAAGGAAAAATGCTTGGCGGCGTGCCTGGAGTAAAGCCTGCCAATGTATTAATTCTGGGAGGTGGGGTCGTAGGCACACAAGCCGCACGGATGGCTGCCGGTTTAGGTGCTAACGTCACCATCATGGATACTAATCTAGCTCGTTTACGCTATTTGAGTGATGTCATGCCTGCTAACGTCCACACCCAACATTCCAATTCGCATGCCATTCAAGAGCATTTACCTAACGTAGATCTAATTGTTGGTGCCGTGCTGCTTCATGGAATTAAGGCGCCACACCTTATTAAAAAGGAAGATTTAAAGCGCATGCAACCAGGAACGGTGCTGGTCGATGTGGCTGTGGATCAAGGTGGTTGTATTGAAACATGTCATCCAACTACCCACGAAGATCCTGTCTATGAAGTAGACGGAATTCTGCACTATTGTGTTGCTAATATGCCAGGTGCAGTTCCGCAAACATCAACGATGGCGTTAACGCAAGCTACGTTGCCATACGTGCTTTTATTAGCGAATCAAGGTTACCAAGATGCTTGCTCGGCCAACGAGGCTCTAAATAAAGGTTTGACGATCTACGATGGGAAGTTATACCATCCTGGTTTAGCGGCGGCTTTCTCGTTGTAATTATAGGAAAAAATTGGCGTGGAAGTTGACAAGAAACACCTCATGCGTCGCACGGGTGATGGCAGTGTAAAGCCAACGAATATATTCGGCATCCACTTGTTCCTCTTTTAAATAGCCTTGATCGATAAAAACAGCTTTCCATTGGCCACCCTGTGATTTATGGGTGGTCAATGCATAAGCAAATTTAACTTGTAACGCATTCAAGTACGGGTCCTTTCGTATTGCCTCCGTGCGCTCCTTTTTCTTTTGTATGTGCGCATAATCCTCACAAACAGAATCATACAGTTTTTTATTAGCCTCCTTACTTAAGGCTGACTCGGATGAATGCAAGGTATCAAGCATGATTTTGGCCTCCACTTCGGGGTGCTCTTCGTAATCACAAAGCCGCAAGCTTACCGTTAAGAACCGCATCCCATGCATTTCTTCTTCGCGCTTGATTTTCATGATTTCCACAAAGTCGCCATTGGCCAAAAAACCAGCTGGTGAGTCTTCGTCCAACCAATGGTAATTATTGCGCACGATCATCAATAAATCTCCTGATGAAATTTCATCTTCTTGATACAGAATAGTCCGCCGAACGAACTCATTGAATTGAACCGCACTCTTATTGGATCGCGTTAAAACGATTGTTTCCTCTTTCCCAAATTTACGATACGCATACTGCATGCCATCTTCCATTTTTTCCCCCGTCATGCGGAAAATATCTTTAAAAGAGGCCGTATTAAACTTGATTGTAGTAGATTTTTGAGTTAATAAGCCACGTAAGTTTGTCGCATTGTACAAAATCCCGGAATGAATATCCTGGCGCATGACATCCGTTAGTTCATGCTCCTTAACCTCCATGTGAAATTCTTTCGCAATGTAATCCGCGGAAAGGGCAGGCGAAAGAATTTTACCTATAGGAGGTAATTGAGCCGTATCACCCACAAAGATTAGCTTATTACCTGTATGTCCATTTTCAGGATTGGTAAAGACATATTCAATTAAATCGGTCAATAAACTATTTTGGCCAAAATCAGAATCATCCGTAATCATGGATGCCTCATCTACAATAAATACGGTATTCGTCGCGTAGTTAGGCATGCGTTGAAAGGATAAAGTTCCCGAATGCGGGTTACTTACCTGTCGGTAGATTTTTTTATGGATGGTAAACGCTTTCTTTTTGGAGTAATTAGCCATCACCTTAGCAGCCCGGCCAGTAGGTGCTAATAGCTGCGTTTTATAACTGAAGGTGCCTAAAATTTTAATTAAGGTAGAAATGACCGTGGTTTTACCCGTTCCTGCGTATCCTTTGATGATGAATGTTAATGCCGACCACTCATCTTCGTTGACAATAAATTTGTCCAATTGCGAAAATAATGCCGACTGCGATGGCGTAGGTTCGAATGGAAATTTTTGATTTAGTAAGAAAGCTGGACTTTTGGCAATACTCATAGGGTAAATTTACACAATAGCCCCGGGTAGCGCAATGGAGTTTTCGATTGAAAGCGGCCGAAAAACATTAATCAAGCAAATTCGCTCGTATTGATCTAATTCGGATACTAAAATATCAGTTTCTTCTATTTGGTCTTCAACTAATAAGCGGGCACGTGTCGTTCCCCAGTGCATCGGAGCTTCAGGTGTATACCAAACACCATCCTTCAAGAAAGCTAAATTAGCGATGGTACAATCCTGAATAATTCCATCTTTATGAAAAATCACTTCATCAGCCAAGGGGTGTGCCTCCAAAATATGCCGGAAAAACCCTCTTTCAGCCCATTTGAAGCCATAATCGATCTCGCCGCTATCCACCAAAGTGAATTTTTGAATCACTTTAGCTTCATATGGAAATAGCTCCACGGTTTGTGGATCCTCTGTATACGTAATCCGTAAGCGATGTATTCCTGTTTCGGGTAAGACAATTTTTGAAATCTCTTCGTGTACATCAAAAGGTTCCCACTCTGGGAAAAATGCATCAAATGTTTCGCTGACACGCATTTGATGGAAGTCAAGATGTTGGGCTTGACCGTTTTGTACACAAATAGTTTCTAAAAATGAAAACATATTAAAAGGGGAGATATACTTTTTGAATGAGTTCGTTGTATTCTTTTTCAAGTTCTGAAAAAACGGTAATTCCACCGCCACTTTTGAAAATCAGTTGGCCCGATTTATATTCAATAAATCGAATCATAACGCCAGAGTCTAAATTTTGGCCATCAAATTCACCCATGATTCCCGTATAAAAGCCACGATCATATTGCTCAGCCTCAGCGATGATTTGCATAGTTGATGTTTTTGGAGCTCCCGTGATGGAACCTGCAGGTAGTAATTCGCGCAAAATAGATCCAATTTTTCCCTTTAATTCAGGAAGAAGAAATCCAGAAATTTGCGATGACATTTGCCACAAATCACCTTCATTCGTTTTTATTTGTTCCGTGTATTTATAGGAATCTACCTGAATGGGGAAGGCCACCCGACTTAAATCATTGCGGATTAGGTCTACAATCGTGGCATGTTCTGCTTGTTCTTTTTGATCTGCCATTAAGGTGTCTTTGGACGGATTTAGTCGTACAGAAGACGTTCCCTTCATTGGATAGCTATAAATTTTGTGATCCTTAATTTGTATGAAACATTCAGGCGAGAACACGATGAATTCCTCCGAACATTTCATCTTGTAAGCCGCATGTGCTTGATCAAAAATGATTTGTAGAGGCACATTAACTTGAATAGGTGTTTCAACTGTTAAATTAACCAAAAACGAATTTCCCTTTTTTAGTTCCTGTTGGACATATTCAAATTTTTGCCGATAGGTTTCAAGGGGAATAGGGGATTTTGCAAAATGCACCGACTGCCCACTACCACTTGGTTGTTGTCGGATTTGAATTTGTATACCTAGGTTTTCGGCCTCTTGCTTAGATCCAGCCCAAGCCTGTGTCCCATCATAACTGATGAAAAATTGGAAGGGTATACCTAGCATTCCCCACGTATCCATTTGTTCAGATACTTCCGCAAAAGGCACGAGAGGAATGGATGGAAACATCCTATAAATAGTTATGCACTAATTCAAGGACTTTAGCTAATCCTGCAGGGTTTTGTCCACCAGCTGTGGCTAAGAAGGCTTGGCCTCCACCGCCACCTTGCACTTCTTTCGCTAATTCACGAACAATTGTTCCGGCATTTAGTGATTTTGAATCCACTAAATCTTTCGAAATGGCTAAGGCCAAACTAGCTTTGCCATCTATTTCACTTACGAGCAAACAGAATAAACTTCCAGCTTCTGTTTGCAAATCAAATGCTACATTTTTCAATGCATCTGCATTGGGTACGTTTACCTGAGCGATTAAAGCTGGCGTTCCATTTTGTATGCTTATTTGCTTAGCCAATTCAGTTTTTAAACCTCCGATTTCTTTAGCTTGGTAATTTGCAACCGTTTTTTGTAAGCTATTCGCTTGTTCAATCAAGCTTGCCACCGCCTTAACCAAATCTTTTGGAGCCTTTAATAAAGCATTTAATTCACCAATTACAGCCTCTTGCTCGCTTAAAAGCGCATAGGCTTGTTGGGAAGTAATCGCCTCAATCCGACGAACACCCGTCGCAACAGATGTTTCCGTAATGATTTTACATAAGCCAATTTCACCTGTTGATGGCACATGTGTACCTCCACAAAGTTCAACGGAATAGTTCTTATCAAAGGTAATGACGCGGACAAAATCTCCATATTTTTCACCAAACAACGCCATGGCTCCTTTTTCTTTCGCTTGTGCGATTGGTACATTGCGTTCCTCTAACAAGGGAATGTTCTCTGCAATTTTGGCATTAACGATTTGTTCAATTTGTTGAATTTCTTCGTCGGTGACTTTTTGAAAATGAGAAAAGTCAAAACGCAACAAGGCCTCATTGACGAGGGA
>CAMCXW010000020.1 GCA_945883625.1 Spirosoma fluviale | reverse complement strand
ATTTCTACCAACACGTCAAAGAACTCTTTTAACTTTAAGCTTAATCACCAAGTCGAAACTCAAGCAATCAAACCCTAAGTCAATGCGCCAGAATCGTTTTCCTAGCAATTGGGAGTGCAAAGATGTAGGAATAATTTATAAATACCAACTCACTACACGAATTAATTTAACTTTTTTTTGCTCAAGCAGTTTTTGCTAAACTATTTGAAGGATAAAATGTAATTTTTTTGTTTTCCATTCCCCACCAATACGTATCGCCCACGAATCTTTTCAAAATCTAACGCCGCATTGGGATCTGTTACTTTTACCTTATTAATACTAATGGCATTGTTTTGTATAGCTTTACGTGCTTCACCCTTTGATGGGAAAATTAGATTATCAGTCCCCACACTAATTAAATCAGTTAGGTTCTTGCATTCAGCCATTAATTCTTCATCAACTTCATGAATTGGTAATTGATTCAATAATGCATCTGAAGCAGCTGCAATTAATTCCACCGCATCTTTAGAAAACAATAGGGTAGAGGCTTCAATAACCAATGCACAAACCTCTGCTCCATGAACACGCGTCGTCACTTCCTCTGCAATCGCTTTTTGTAGTATACGTAAATGAGGCGCCTCCGCATGTTTCTTTTCTAATTCCTCTATTCGATTTTTCGAATATAAGGTAAATACACGTATCAATCGAGGAACATCCGCATCCGCTGCATTCAACCAAAATTGGTAAAATGCAAAAGGACTTGTTTTTTCAGCGTCCAACCACACATTACCTGATTCAGATTTACCAAATTTGGTACCATCTGCTTTCGTTACTAAAGGTGTAGTCAATGCAAAGGCTGCACGCTCTGTCGCATCTTCATCATGACCTTCTTTCCGACGAATAATTTCAGTTCCCGTTGTGATGTTGCCCCACTGATCTGAACCGCCCATTTGAAGGCGTACATTCTTATTCTTATATAAATGATAAAAATCGTAGCCCTGTAATAATTGATAAGAGAATTCGGTGAATGATATTCCAGTTTCTAACCGCTTTTTGACCGAGTCTTTTGACATCATGTAATTGACGGTCAAAAATTTCCCTGCTTCGCGCAAAAATCCAAGAAAGCTAAATTCTTTGAACCAATCATAATTATTAACCACCTCAGCTGAGTTCGCACCTGCATGAAATTCTAAGAACTTTTCAAGTTGCCTCTGAATGCCTACCTGATTTGCCCGTAAAGTATCTTCAGATAAAAATTCGCGTTCCGCTGCTTTGCCTGATGGATCGCCAATCATACCCGTAGCACCACCAACCAATGCAATGGGTTTATGACCACATAGCTGAAAATGCTTTAACAACATGATTGCTGCCAAATTACCTATATGTAAACTGGGAGCAGTTGGATCAAAACCTATATAGGCTACCGTCATTTCTTTGGCTAATTGATCCTCCAATCCAGGAATCATATCCTGCAACATCCCTCTCCAGCGCAATTCTTCAATGAAATTCATAATCGGGTGTTTATTTAGTCACTATTATCTAGCGGCTAAGTCTGTATTCAGTAATCAGTTATCAGTTGTCAGTTATCAGTAATCAGTAATCAGTTGTCAGTAATCAGTTGTCAGTAATTAGTTGTCAGTAATTAGTTGTCAGTAATCAGTAATCAGTTGTCAGTAATCAGTTATCAGTAATCAGTTATCAGTTTTCAATTCTTACCTCTTAATTCTAACCTCTAACCTCTAGCGTCTAGCGTCTAGCGTCTAGCGTCTAGCGTCTAGCGTCCAACGTCTTAATTATCGGGCCACAAATTTAGTAATTCAGTTGGAATTATTGCTGTTTGTTGAAAAACAAACACGCATCACCATAGCTCAAAAAACGGTATTTTTGATCAATTGCCTCTTGGTAAACTGCTTTCCATGCGTCACCAATAAGGGAGGAAACAAGCACCAAAAGCGTTGATTTTGGTTGATGAAAATTGGTTACCAATGCGTCGCAAAAGCGGAATCGGTAGCTAGGCATAATCAATAATTCTGTTTGAGCAATCCATTTGGTTTGTTGGTTCTCCTCCATAAAAGTTAGTAAGGCCCCTAATGCATCCTCATTCGAAACATCATCTCGATCCAGATAAGCAAATTCTTTTGGGATAATTAAACCATTTTCAGGAATGGATTTTTTTTCAATAACCCAAATCGCCGACCAATATAAGCTTTCTAGCGCGCGCATAGCCGTCGTTCCGACCGGAACATACGATCCTTCATGTTGCATTAATTGAATTATAAATTCGCGATCAAAAATTAATTGCTCGCGATGCATGGGATGATTTCGAACCTCTTCTTCTTTCAAGGGGAGGAAAGTGCCAGCGCCAACATGCAGTGTCAAATAGCTTTGTGGAATACCATTAGCTGTTAATCTTTCTAATATCTCAGAGGTGAAATGCAAACTAGCTGTAGGGGCTGCCACTGCACCCAATTCCTTCGAAAATACCGTTTGATAGCGATCTTGATCGGCTAATTCCGTGTCTCGTTCCATGTATGGCGGCAACGGTATTTTACCTATTTCATTAAGTATACTGACAAATGTATGGTCGCTATCCCAATTTATTTGGACTTGATTTGATAGGCGTTCATGCCAATTAATGCTTAAAACAATTACATGTCCATCAATTTCAATTAACTTCTTTAACGTTTCATTAGCTTTCCACCGTTTTTTGTTACCAATTAAGCATTCCCAACGAATTTCCCGACTTTGCTCCATAGCTTGTTGGGTCGGGACATTATCTATCAAAGGTTTTAAAAGAAAAATTTCAATCGCTGTTCCACTTTGCTTTTGTAATTGGATTCGAGCAGGAATAACCTTCGTGTTATTAAATACAATTAAACTATCTGAAGGAATTAAATCAGGAAATTGTTGGAAGGAATGATGACTCGTAAGTTCATTTTGATGAACGAGCAAACGTGATTCATCCCGTTTTTGGCTCGGGAAAAAAGCAATATGAGAATCGGGTAACTCGTAGTCAAATGCCTGAATGGAAATATCGGGCATGTTTTTAAGCATGATCTTCGTCGATAAAATTAGAAGAGCTCCACAGTCGAGCTGGTAAATAAATCATCCACACTAGAAATAGAACAATACCTAATTTGGGTAAATAACTGTAATCGGCTTGATTGGTACGTTCATCATTCAGTAACAATAAAACACGAAAAACCAGGATTAAATAGGTGTTAATTAAGGCCAAAAGAAAATGTAACCAATGCACGATAATTTGCTGTATCAATAAATCACCTTTGGAGGCGAATGCTTTTACTAATTTTCCAAAATATACGCGCGGAATTTTTTCAATACTTTTGATTAGTAACAACCCTAAAACATTCAGAATTGTAACAATTGCTGCAGTTAAATAAAAAATTTCTTCTTTAGGTAAAAAGCCATCACCACGGCCAGTTTCTCCAAAGTGTACGGCAGTTGGGTCAGGTAGTCCTCGATAGATAAAGAGCAAACTGATGCCAAAAGCAAACATGGATAATACACGCCAAACACGGGAAATAAATTTATCTATTGACATATAGTTGAAAAAGTTCACAAAATTAGTTTTGAAAAACTTAAGACCCTAATCTTTCCTCGTATTTGATAAATGCTTCCTTTCTTTTGGATTCAAGGCTGAAAAAACTATTTTTGTTGTACTTATGAAAATCTACACAAAACACGGAGACAAGGGCTTCACTCGATTAGCTGATGGTATCGGTATTGTTAAGTCTGATTTTCGCCTAGAAGCTATTGGAGATATCGATGAACTTAACTGCCATATAGGGTTATTAGTTTGTCGAGTAGAACCGAAACTTGCGGAAAAACTTCAACTGATTCAGTCAAGTTTATTTGTTTTGGGAGCTTGTGTCGCTAGTGATTCTCAGGAAACTTTGGGTAATATGGAATTAATATCCCTTAAAGATATAGTTTCGTTGGAAAAAAATATTGACGAAATGGATGAGCAGTTAAGTCCAATGCGTTTTTTTATTCTACCAGGGGGGCATGAAAGTATTGCTACAGCTCAAATTGCGCGCACGGTTTGTAGGCGTGCGGAGCGAAGTTTAATCCGTTGGGTTCAAGCAACAGACCAACCAAATTACGATGTAGCTTTAGCGTATATCAATCGATTATCTGATTATTTATTTATGATGTGTCGTTTTTTGCATCATAGTTTAAGTATTCCTGAGGTTCCTTGGAATTCAGGTAAATAAAATTCAAAAACAACGTATGCAAATCCAAATTCAACCTATTTTAAATTCCCGTATTGATCAAGTCGATTTTGACAACTTAACTTTTGGTCGCAGCTTTGCGGATCATATGTTGGTGGCAGAATATGCCAACGGTGCATGGCAAAGTGCCACGATTCAGCCTTATGGCCCATTATCTTATCAGCCAGCCATGATGTCTTTACATTATGGGCAATCGATTTTTGAGGGTATGAAAGGTTACCGTTCTGCATCAGGAGACATTCAAGTATTCCGTCCAGAAGAGAATATGAAGCGTTTCAATAAGTCTGCATATCGCATGTGCATGCCCGAAGTACCAGAAGAGTTGTTTCTAGGAGGGTTACGTACCTTATTAAAACTTGATCAAGCATGGGTGCCTGCAAAAGAAGGGTGTTCCTTATATATAAGGCCGTTTATGTTTGCCACGGATGAATATGTGGGAGTTACTCCTTCGAATACCTATCGATTTATTATTTTTAATTGCCCGGTTGGTTCTTATTACACAAAACCATTGCGGGTTCGTGTGGAGACGGAATACATTCGTGCCGCGAAAGGTGGTGTTGGTTTTGCAAAAAATGCGGGTAATTATGGTGGATCATTATTTCCAACGCAGAACGCAATAAAGGATGGTTATGATCAAATTATTTGGACGGATGCAGCTACGCATCAATTTGTGGAGGAAGCGGGTACGATGAACTTAATGTTTATTGTAAACGGGTCATTAGTAACTGCACCCACAGGTGATACTATTTTAGATGGAGTGACGCGCAAATCAGTTTTGCAAATTGCTAAAGACTGGGGAATGGATGTACAAGAGCGTCCATTAGCAATTAAGGAGCTGATTGAAGGGATTGAAAATGGATCTGTAACGGAAGCTTTTGGTGCAGGTACTGCTGCTGTTATTGCCCCAATTGCAACGATAGGGTTTGAGGGAGTAGATTATCAATTGCCTATACGCAAAGAAGACGATTTTTCGGCCAAAGTTTTCAAAGAAATTAATCAAATTCGACTAGGTGAAATACCTGATTCACGCGGGTGGATTTGGAAAGTCTAATCAATTAATTCATAGATTAATTTAATTCCCGGATCTTTGGAAGTACTTACATCTTCCAACTGTATTCGGGATTTATTTTTTGATTCCCAAATGCTAACTTGCCCTTGGGTGGTTTTCTTTCCATGTTTAACTGAAAAATATTGCTCAAATTCAGTTAAAAGTTTAATCGTATTTAATTTATCTTCCAGGTATACATCGAAAACGATCTTATTAATCTGGTTGTTTTTATTTGTCATATAAATAACATCCACAAAATTTAAGTCGCTGTCATCCAAATAAAGGGAATACGATTTGCCGCCTTTAGGTTGGGTTTCAGATAATTCAATTTTTTCATTAAGCGAGTTAAGTGGTTGGAGCCATTTTACATTTCGAACGACGGCCAAATCACTTAATGTTATTTTTTGTAATGTGTTAGATGCGCTACTCCAAAATCTTTGTGATTGCGTTTGATCAGCAGCTTTTCCGTTTAAATTTGAGTCATTGTTGGAAGACTGGTTGCATTGTACTAATAACAAGCTACCCAAAAGGATCACAATCACAAAACCATGCGAAGCTTTTCCGAAAAATAGGGGAGCAGAATTCATTATTTTTTTTACTTATTTCAAAAATAGAGAATTTCAATCAGCTAAAAATTAATCTTTAAGAAAAAATTCTTATTTTTGGTCTGCTCAAATATGGATTTTCATTAATAACAATATTTAAGACTATTAGTGGTTAGGTATTTTATAAAGAAACCGGTCAATGACTGGTTTTTTTTTGTTAAAATTCTCGGCCTAAGGCAACCACCATTCCTGTTTTTCCTCCATTGGTTACAGGGAAAGCCACGCGAGCAACGAAGTTATAATACGTGACAAAATCAAATCCGAGTCCTGTGCCCAACAACCATTTGTTTGCATTCTTTGATGATTCATTGAATGGATTGTACACATAGCCTACATCGGCAAAGGCGGTTGGATATATGGCAATTGGTATTTGATTAATTTGCTTGAAGGGTATAAATGGAATGTGAAAAGTTCTTGAAAACAGCTGAAATTTCGCTGTATTGCGCCAAAGGAAAAAACCTGTACCATCGATAACGTTTAGCTCATATCCCCGAACTAGGTCATTGGCATACCCAAATCCACGTTGATTTGTATACGGAATATAGGTATCTCGGCTAATTTTTGCTTTCACCTGGCTAGCTAGAAAAAATTTATTTCCAAGCTCGAAAAAATAGGCTGCAGACGCACTAGTCTCCCAAAAATCTACTTTTTCTCGAGGAGAAAGGCCATATTTTGTAAAGCTTATATCCAGTTTTCTTCCTCTAAGTGGATAGTTAATAAAGTCTCGGTAATCATACGAGAATGCGTACTCGAGCTGGCTAAAATTTTGATTTAGTTGGCCTTGACCAAAATAGGCTGGATTTAGTTGAGCGATACTTTTATCAATATTCGCATGGGTGTATTTAAATTCTATTCGTTGGAAGTCATAAAATCGAAATCGTTTACGAAATTCGATACTTCCAGTCCATTTTTCCGCAATAAATTGATTTGAATTTTTATAGGCAAGCGTATCTGAAATGGTTTTATAGGGAACGTTTTTAAGTGAAGCATATTGCCAGTTCAATAGTAGTCCAATGGTCTTTTTTCGATCTAGGTAAGGATTTTGGTATACGAATTCATATTTGTTATTAAATCCAGTTTCAGTATTTATGATCACTTTTTCATTACGTCCCATGAAATTGTTATGCCTAAAGTTGAGCCCATAAATAGCTCGATCAAAATCCTTTCCCCGTGACCACCAATCATTGAAATTTCGATCTGCCAATTGGAAGAGGGGATAAGCTAGAACATACCACTGCTCTAAAAATTCATAGAGTACACTTATCTTTCCATTTGGCAGTTGATGGTAATCAGATTTTACCCATATGAACAGATTCGTGTTCATCAACTTTCTTCGATTGAATTCAATTCGATTAGGTAGCTCTGAAACTTGAAGTGAGTCTCGCTCGAAAAAATCAAGCTCTCTACGTAAAATACTTAATTTAGTGCGCTCGTTGCCCTTGAAAATAATTGTATCTACCGCTATATTTTGGCCTAGGCCACGGCGATTTATCGTTAGGGAAAGAACAAAAAAGCAACAAATTGAAATGAGGAACTTTGGGCGCATTGGCTCAATTTACGCAAATCTTGTTGCTTCGAAAATTATATTATTCGAAAATAATGGATTCTTTTGACGTGTACCAATTCTCGAATTGGGCAGTAAATTTTTGTTCAATTTCCATTCTTCGAATTTTTAGAGTTGGTGTTAGGCATCTGTTTTCCACGTTCCATTCATCCTGAAGAATTACGATTTTTTGAATGTGTTCATATTTTTTGAAGTTCGGATTAATCCGAATTCGTAGCTCATCAAATGCCTCAATCATTTGGCTTTGATTTAGTGCTTTGGCTGTAGCTGTTGTGACAATAAGTGCTATGGGTTGAGGTAAATTTATACCTACTACGCAGACTTGTTCTACCAAATTGCTCAGTGAATATTGATTTTCAATTGGTGCCGGAGCTACATATTGGCCTTTAGCAGTTTTGAAATTATCTTTTACACGGCCGACTATTTTTAAATAATTGTCGGCATCTAATTGACCCATGTCACCTGTTTTTAACCAATCGCCATCAAATAACTCCGATGTAATTTCCGGTGCTTTATAGTACCCGGTTGTATTATAGTCCGATTTCATTTGTATTTCGCCTGTTTCTGGGTCAATACGCGTTTCGCAAATTGGGTGGACTTTACCTACTGAACCAAGTCGAATATCATTACGTGGCATAAAGGTATTTAGCCCCACGTTTTCTGTCATACCATAGGCCTCTTGAATAAAAAGCCCAATTTTCTGAAACCAAGCACTTAATTCTGGTGGCATAGGCGCGGCGCCTGTCAGTAAAAAATAAGCTTGATCTAGGCCAAGTCCTTTTTGTATTTTCTTCTTGATTAGCTTATTAAGCACGGGAATTTTCAACAATAAATTTAGTTTCTTTTCGCCACCTATCTTTTGAAGAATACCTTCTTGAAATTTGGACCAAATACGTGGTACAGCTAAGAAGTGCGTTGGTCGTGTTTCAGATAAATTTTGTTGAAACGTTGTCAGGTTTTCAACAAAGTAAATGGTACCTCCTGCTGCTATACCTGCAAATTCAACTATATTTCGTTCCGCAATGTGACATAAAGGTAGGTAGGAGATAAAACGCGTATTAGGGTTTTCTAAATAGGCTAAATCACGGGCTAAATTGAGGGCGATAGTGACTGCTTTATGTGTAATCATAACTCCTTTCGGCGTCCCTGTTGTCCCTGATGTATATACTATCGTTGCAATTGAATCAGGATTAGTGACTTCAGGAGTATCTATGCTTTTTTCTGATTCAATAACATCTTGCCACGAAGTACCTATGTTGCACGGGCTGTCCGGCGTATATAAAATTTTAATATACGCTGGAATTCCTTGTTTTATTTCATCCCAATTGTCAAGTTTTCCTACGACCAAAATTTGACAATCAGAATGTGTAAGCACTTGATTGAATTGATCGCTTGTTAAGGTTGGATAAAAGGGTACTGAAATTGCACCCGCAAATGCAATTGACAAATCAGCAAGAATCCAGTGTGCAGAGTTTTTAGAAAGGATGCCAATATGTTTTGGTTTACTGACTTCAAGTGTCTCTCTGAAATAAGAAGCTATTTTTTTAACCTGATTCCCTGATTCTTGATAAGTAAAATCAGTGTATTTATTACCATATGGTTGCTTTAGGAAAATACTTGATGGAGTATACTCGGCCCAATGAAGAAAATTGGACAAATTGCTTTGATAGGTTTTGAGCACGCGGTTTAGAGATTTTATTCGCTAAAAATAAAATTTAATTCCTTGATATCATAACCTTTTGTTTGGCCTTCTACTTCAATTTGGATCTGTCCTTTTGCGTCCACTTCGAGTATCTTTCCTTTAAAAATGCCAGCTAGGTCACGAAATGTATGCCATTCTTGATTCCTAAATAGATTTTTATGGTAATTTTCGTCGATTAGTTGAAATTCCCGTTTAGTAAATTGATCATAGTAATATTCGATCCCCATGGAAATAAAATCAAATACATTGGAAATGTCAATTACATTTTGAGTAGGAGTAAATTGACGTAACGATGTTGCGCGTAGTCCATCGAACGAACTTTGATTGACATTTATTCCAATGCCAACAATCGAAAATGACCATTTGCCAGATTGAAAATTATTTTCAATAAGTATTCCTCCTAGTTTATATTCATCTAAATAAATATCGTTTGGCCATTTAATAGTAGCTCTCAGGTGATGTCCTATATGATTTTGAGCCCAATTTTGTATACCTAAAATGACGCCTAAGGCAATGCATTTACTCAGGTAAAATTGATTGGTCACTAATTCATGTGGAGGTTTAAAGGCATAAGAAACAAGCAAATTTTTATTTGCTTCTGCAGTCCAATGATTTCCTCTTTGGCCTTTGCCGGCTGTTTGATGGCCAGCTATCCAAGCAAATCCTTCGGGTAAATCTAAGTTAATTGACTCTTCGAATGCAAGTGTGTTAGTGGATTCACACGACTTGATAAATTTTGTGAATTTGCCGACGAACCGGGTAGAGGCTTGGTAATTGTTCAACTTTTCTTTGTAATTTTAGCTTTACAAGAACAAATTTAATTCTTTATTCGTTACAGGATATTAATGATTCTGTTTATTATTTATTAATCCAAATTTATGGCCAAAAGTACCCTAAAAACCCCCACCAAGGAAGCATCTGAAGAACTAGCAAATTGGGTGGTGAAAGGAATGCAAGAGAAGAAGGCACAAGAGATCGTCGTGATGGACTTGCGTGGAGTACATAATGCATTTACTGATTTTTTTGTCGTTTGTTCAGGAACGTCTGATACCCAGATTGAAGCAATTGCGGATTCTGTTGACAAAGAAGTATGGGAATCAGGAAAGATTCATGTGCATGCGGTGGAGGGGAAGGCCAATCGTGAGTGGATTTTAATGGATTATTATGATGTAATAGTTCATGTTTTCCTAAAAGATAAGCGTGATTTTTTCAAACTAGAAGAATTATGGGGAGATGCGAAGTTTTCGTACCTACCCGAAGCATAAATTTTTCATGAATCGAACTATAATGGTTTCGATGTGTGTTAATAGCCCAAATTAAACAAACTAATGGCAAAACAAGGAAACAGTTTTAAGAATAAAAAACTATCGGGGATGCCCCCACGCTTACCTAAAAAACCGGTGGGAGGAATGCAGAGTTGGATGATCATTGGTCTTATGATTGCAATGGTCAGTATGTTTTTCTTTACCAAACAACGTACGTTGCAAGAAATCAACCAACGCCAGTTTGAGTCTATGGTGATTCAAAAAGAGGTAGAGTCTGTCGTCATTGTGAATGATAAATTAGTTGAGGTCTCATTAAAGTCGGGTTTTGTTTCGAAATATTTTAAGAACTCACCGAAAGGCTTAATCTCAGCTAAGCAAGGACCACACTTTGAATTTCCAATAATTTCTAAAGAGGGTTTTGAACATTTTTTAGAGGATAGACAAAAAGATTTTCCTCGAAATGAGCGCATTTTTGCAACACCTGAGACTAGGACTGGACCATTGGATTGGTTAGGTACTTGGGGATTTTTTATTTTAATGGGTCTTAGTTTTTACTTTCTATTTTTCCGAATGGGTGGTAGTGGTGGAGGCGGTGGCCAAATTTTTAATATTGGTCGCAGTCGGGCAACGCTCATTGAAGGTGAATCTAAAGTGAAAGTTACATTTGATGATGTAGCTGGACTAGATGAGGCCAAAGAGGAGATTCAAGAGATTGTCGAGTTTTTAAAATTCCCTAAAAAATTCACTGATTTGGGAGGTAAAATTCCTAAAGGTGCACTTTTAGTTGGTCCTCCGGGAACAGGAAAAACATTATTAGCTAAGGCTGTAGCCGGTGAAGCAGGTGTTCCATTTTTCTCGCTTTCAGGCTCTGATTTTGTTGAAATGTTCGTTGGTGTAGGTGCCGCCCGTGTACGTGATTTATTCAAACAGGCCAAAGAAAAAGCCCCATGTATCATCTTTATTGATGAGATAGATGCGGTAGGTCGTTCGCGAAGCCGAGGTCAAATGCCGGGATCAAATGATGAGCGAGAAAATACATTAAATTCTTTGTTGGTAGAAATGGACGGTTTTGCAACTGATTCAGGGATTATCATCATGGCGGCAACAAACCGTCCAGATGTATTGGATTCTGCTTTGTTGCGTCCGGGACGTTTTGATCGTCAAATTTCAATTGATAAACCAGATATTATTGGTCGTGAGGCAATTTTTAAAGTTCATTTGAAGCCGTTGAAATTAGCAGCGGATATAGATCCAAAAGAATTATCGGCACAAACACCTGGCTTTGCTGGAGCGGAAATTGCTAATGTTTGTAATGAGGCGGCATTGATTGCTGCAAGACGTAGCAAGACCGCTGTAGACATGGATGATTTTCAGGAGGCTATGGATCGTGTGATTGGGGGGTTAGAAAAGAAGAATAAGATCATTAATCCATTAGAGAAGAAAATTGTAGCCTTTCATGAGGCGGGCCATGCGATTGCAGGTTGGTTTTTAGAGCATGCCAATCCATTGGTCAAAGTTTCAATTGTGCCACGTGGTGTCGCAGCGTTGGGTTATGCGCAATATTTGCCCAAAGAACAATTCTTATATCGCACAGAGCAATTAATGGATGAGATGTGTGTTACTCTGGGTGGAAGAGCTGCCGAAGAAATTGTGTTTGGAAAGATTTCTACAGGAGCACAGAATGATTTGGAGCGTATCACAAAACTCGCTTACTCCATGGTTACCGTGTATGGTATGAATGAGAAGTTGGGTAATATTTCATACTACGATTCGAAAGGTTCGGACTATCAGTTTAATAAGCCGTATTCGGAGACGACGGCTCGCGAAATTGATGAAGAGGTTCGGAAGATTATTGCAGAGGCTTATACACGAACTAAAAAATTGCTTCAATCCAAGAAGGATAAGCTAACCATTTTAGCTGAACAATTATTGGAAAAAGAAGTCCTTTTTCAAAGTGATTTAGAGGCGTTAGTTGGCCCTCGCCCATTTGAGCAATTAACTTCTTATCAAGAGTTTATTAAGGGTGAAACTGAGAAGAAGCGTCAAGATGCTAAGGATGAACGTCAGTTAGCTGAAGATAAAAAGCAGACAGCTAAGAAATCGGTTGCGAAAGCAAAAGATGATGTCGAGCCTGAGTCGGCACCTGTTAAGAAAGCGTCGCCCAGAAAGCGTAGTCCAAAAAAGGAAGATTAGTCAATAGGGGTGGGGATTCTCACCCCTATTTATTTACATATGATTGTTATACAAATTCCTGACGGAAAGAAAGTTTATTGTATCTCAGATATGCATTTGGGTTTTCCTAATGCACGTGAATCTCGTGCACGTGAAGCTCAATTGGTCTCATGGATGGATCAAATTGCAAATGATGTTTCTGATTTATTTTTAGTAGGTGATCTATTTGATTTTTGGTTTGAATATAAAGAAGTTATTCCCAAGGGATTCATTCGCTTTTTAGGGAAATTAGCTTCATTAGCTGACTCAGGAGTACGCATTCATGTGTTTGTTGGGAATCATGATCTTTGGATGAAAGATTATTTCGTTACAGAATTTAATGCACAAATTTACCAAACCTTAACTGATTTTGAATTTCAGTTTACGAATCATTCCTCGCGTGTTTGCATTGGACATGGAGATGGTATTGGTCCTGGTGATTATGGTTATAAGTTGCTCAAGCAAGTATTTACTAATCCTATTGCACAATTTTTATTTGGTTTTTTACATCCTGACATTGGTGTTAGGTTGGCTCATTTTTGGTCAGGAACTCGAAAAAAATCATCAATTAGTTCAAGCGAAGTGATGTTTAATTCTGATACTGACTATATCGTTTTAGCTATTAAGGATCGAATGGTGACTGATAGATTGGCCAATAAGGGAATAGAAGCGTATGTCTGTGGGCACCGACATCATCCTGTTTGTATTCAGTTAGCATCTGATATTCATTATTATAATTTAGGAGACTGGTTTAGTCAGGATTTTAAGCATGCTTATGTTTTGCAGATTGGTGCTAAAGGCTTTGATTTTGTGAAATTTCAGCCCAACTACTAATTTTTCTACCTATATTGTTTTTTTATTTTTCAAAATAAATATTTCTATGTCTCAATTTCACACACGTCTTGAAGTAATGTCTGAGCTAGCCAAAAATATGGATGGCTACATGAAGGATTTTTTAAATCCTATTGATTCTAATTGGCAGCCTTCAGATATGCTTCCGGATTCTACCAAGGATAATTTTTTCCAAGAAGTGAAATTGTTGCAAGAAGCAGCGAATGAATTGCCTTATGACTATTGGGCTGTATTGATAGGTGACACGATTACGGAGGAGGCATTGCCAACTTATGAATCATGGTTGCTTGGTATGGAAACGGTAGATCAATTGGATCAAGAAAATGGCTGGGTTAAGTGGATTCGTAATTGGACAGCAGAAGAAAATCGGCATGGTAAATTGTTGGGGACCTATTTGTACTTGTCTGGTAAGGTTGACATGCGGGCTGTAGCAATTTCTACTCAGCATTTAATTGCAGATGGTTTTGATATTGGAACTTCTGCTGATCCCTATCGTAATTTTGTTTACACCTCGTTTCAGGAATGGGCGACGAATATTTCACACCGGAGAACGGCTTCTTTAGCAAAGCAGCATGGAAATTCGAATTTGTCCCGTATGTGTGCACAAATTGCAGCTGACGAATTGCGTCATGCAAAGGCATACAAGGCATTTGTTTCTGAAATTTTCAAATTAGATCCCTCGGAAATGATGTTGGCATTTGCCGATATGATGAGAAAGAAAATAGTCATGCCTGCTCATTTCTTACGTGAGATCAATGGGGCAAAGAGTTCATTATTTGATCATTTTTCAGATGCTGCTCAGCGCATTGGTGTTTATACTACAATGGATTATACCACGATAATGCGTGGTTTGATTCAAGATTGGGAATTAGAGGGGATTCGAGGCTTGAATGATCAAGCAGAAAAGGCACGGGATTATGTAATTAGTTTACCAGCACGCTTAGAGCGTTTGGCTGAGCGTGTTAAGGTGCCCGAATTAGCCTACCCGTTTAGTTGGATTGTTTAATTCTTTATGCCTCAAAAATTGTCAATGGATGAGCTAAATCGGCTCGATCTTCCTTCCTTTAAACAGGTAGACAAGTTTCCTTTTGTATTTGTATTAGATGACATACGCAGTATGAATAATATTGGGTCTGCTTTTCGCACGGCTGATTCATTTCGATGTGCGCATGTCTATTTATGTGGAATTACCGCAAAGCCACCGCATCGTGAGATTTCTAAGACAGCTTTGGGAGCTGATGAATCTGTAAATTGGAGTTATTTTGAAACACCTAAGTTATGCCTTGAACATTTAGTTTCAAGTGGTTATGAGGTATTTTGTATTGAGCAAGTGTCTAAATCGATTTTATTGCAGGATTTTGTGCCGATGGTTGGTAAGAATTATGCATTTGTATTTGGGAATGAAGTTTTTGGGGTAAATGATGTTTGGATCGAAGGTGCATCTGGTCATTTAGAAATCCCCCAATTTGGCACAAAGCATTCCTTAAATGTTTCGGTTACGATGGGTATTGTAGCTTGGGACTTTATCTCCAAATCAGTTTTTTAGTTATTCCAATATTAAATTTTTCAAATACTTCTAAAACTTAACATGGATAAATTTTTAATTTTCATTAGTTTACCTAGATTTATCAAAAATTTAACAATTACGTAATGAACAGTCAGAAAAAAACATTATCAAACCAGTTAGCAACTATCATTTTACCGAAATTAAAGGGTTTGTCTGAAAAGAATGCGAAGAAAGTTTTAGCTACAGTAGAAAAGGCCTCAGGAGATATCGCTAAGAAATATGTGAAGTTGGTTCAAGAGCAAGAAAAAGAGGCGGCTAAGGTGAAAGCGAAAGCAGATCGTGTAAAGAAAAAAGCTGCTGAAAAGGAAGCTAAGAAAAAGGATAAGTTGGCGAAGAAGGCTGCTGAAATCAAGAAGGTGGCTCAATTAATGGCTAAGGAAGCTGGAGCTGCGCAAGAAAAACCTTCAGCAAAACCTGCAGTTAAAACTCCAGCGAAGCCTAAGGCAAAAGTAATCAAGAAATAGGGGGAAACATTCATCCTATTATTTTAGCGTTTATCCCTTTTTGAATTGGGGGTGAACGCTTTTTTTTTACATTCGAACATTACTTTATTTTAGCAATTATGTTACTATCAATTCGGAATTTAGAGAAGCGTTATGCCGAGCATGTAGCTTTGCAAAATATTAGCCTTGAAATCCCCAAGGGATGTATTTTTGGCTTGTTGGGCCCCAATGGAGCTGGAAAAACATCATTAATTCGAATTATTACACAAATTACGGGTCCGGATGCCGGAGAGATTTATTTCGATGGGGAACGCTTGAGATTGGAGCATGCGGATCAAATAGGCTATTTGCCTGAAGAGCGAGGCTTATATAAGAAGATGAAGGTGGGTGAACAATTGTTGTATTTGGCTCAATTAAAAGGTATGCGAAAGGATGAGGCCTTAGCTAAGTTAAAGGATTGGTTCATTCGATTGGATATAAAAGATTGGTGGAATAAGCCCGTAGATGATTTGTCTAAGGGTATGCAACAAAAAACGCAATTTATTGCTACGGTGGTTCACGAACCTAAGTTGCTTATCTTGGACGAGCCATTTTCAGGTTTTGATCCCATTAATGCCAATATGTTGAAAGATGAAATTTTGGCTATTAAAGAGCGCGGAACAACTATTTTGTTTTCGACGCACCGTATGGAATCCGTGGAGGAGTTGTGCGATGAGATTGCCTTGATTAATCACGCGCGCGTTGTTTTATCTGGCAATAAAGCAGAAGTACAAGCAAGGTTTAAAAAGAATCAATTTATGATTCGATTTGAGGGTAATTTAATGCAAATGCCTGGAATTGAGGTAATTAGCCAACAACCTTCCCATGCTGTTTTGCGATTATCGGAGGGGATTGGTACGAATGAGGCGATTGCCTTATTAATTCAGCAAGTTCGTTTATTGGAATTTAAGGAACTGATTCCATCCTTTAATGAAATATTTATACAAGTTGTAAGCGAGACAAATTAATATGAATAAGATATTTTTAGTTATTCAGCGTGAATACGTAACGCGTGTTTTGAAGAAATCATTTTGGATTTCTTCTTTATTGGCACCTGTGCTGTTAACAGCTATTTATGCGATTCCGATTTGGCTGGCGATGAAAGATAAGGAACATAAAAAAGTGGCCATATTGGATTTAAGTCATTTGTGGAAACCTGTTGATTTACAAGACAAGGAATTAATTTTCACCTTTATTTCCAAGTCGGAAATGCAATTCAAGAAGGAGTTTTCCAAGGATGGATATGACGCGTTTGTGAGTATTCCAGCCAATGTTTTGTCAAACCCCAAAGGGGTGCATATTTATTCATCAAAGAACATCGGACTTTCTTTAAAAGAATCGGTTGAACGATTGATTCAAAATAAGGTTAGACAGGAGTTGATGTATCAAGCGGGTATCTCTAAAAACGTGTACGAAGATACGCAGGTTGATATTGAAAGTGATACAATTACGATTTCTGATTCTGGGGATGAAACAAATTCAAGTTCAGTCGGAGCCATGATATTGGCTGGTGTGATGGGGTTAATTCTGTATGTAACGCTCCTTTTGTATGGGTCTCAGGTTATGAATGGGGTTATTGAGGAGAAAAGTAGTCGAATCATCGAGGTTATTATTTCATCTGTAAAGCCGTATCAATTGATGTTAGGGAAGATTATAGGTGTAGGATTAGTTGGTTTGACGCAGTTTGTGTTATGGATTGTTTTGACGATTGGGCTGACTCAAGTAACCAGTAAAGTATATGCTTCGAAGGCATCTTCTATGGTTGGCCTAAGTCAAGATGCACAAATTAAAGCGAATGCAGACATGGCAATAGCCATGCAAGATTCGCCTATGGGAGAAGTAACGAAAGTATTGGAGAGTACAAATATTCCGTTAGTGATGTTTGCTTTTTTGTTTTATTTTTTTGTGGGATATTTGTTGTATAGTTCTTTATTTGCGGCTATTGGTTCGGCTGTTGAGAGCGCAACTGAGGCGCAGCAATTCACATTTATTGTGATGATTCCGATTATTTTATCTTTCTTGCTTGCTCAGTATACTATGCAGGATCCTGATAGTACGATTGCATTTTGGTCATCCATGATTCCGTTTACCTCCCCCATTAATATGATGGTTCGATTGCCATATGGGGTACCTATTTGGGAATTAGTCGCCTCGATGGTCTTTTTACTTATCGGATTTTTTGTTTGTAGTTGGATTTCAGCCCGAATATATCGGGTAGGAATATTAATGTACGGGAAAAAAGCTACGTGGAAAGAATTGTCAAAATGGCTTTTTTATAAGGGGTAATTAGTTATTTAGCCACTTATCTAAATCTTCTGGATTAAATCCTGCAATGATTCTATTTCCATCTGTTATGATGGGGCGTTTGATGGCAGAATTTTTTTCTAGCAAGAATGAAAATACGGTAGTTTTTTCTTCAAGGGCATCTTTTTCTCGATCGCTCAGTTGGCGGTATGTACTTCCTTGTTTATTGAGAACTTTTTCGATGCCTAATTTGTCAATAAAATTTTGAAGTGTGACAGCCGAAATACCTTCTTTTTTATAATTATGAAATGTGTATTGGATATCTTTTTTCGCTAGAAAATCGAATGCTTTTTTCATCGTATTGCAGGCTGGTATTCCGTATATCGTAATCATAATTTTTTTATTTAAAATCTAGTTCACCATGTTGGTTTTGGTGGTATTTTTGTGAATTGCTTACAAAAATAACACAAATAGCCATTATGGAATATAGAATTGAAAAAGATACCATGGGTAAAGTAAATGTGCCTGCTCATGTGTATTGGGGTGCGCAGACGCAACGTTCCATTGAGAACTTTCCGATTGCCCAAGATATCAATAAGATGCCTAAGGAGATTATAAGAGCATTCGCTTATCTGAAAAAGGCTGCTGCGATTACGAATTTTGAGGCAGGTATTTTAGATGAGGCAAAAAAAAGTCTCATTTCACAAGTTTGTGATGAAATTTTGGCTGGGCAGTGGGCGGATCAATTTCCATTAGTTGTTTGGCAGACGGGTTCAGGTACGCAATCAAATATGAATTGTAATGAAGTGATTGCTTACCGTGCACATGTGATTCAAGGTGGGAACTTAATGGATGAGCAGAAGTTTGTACATCCGAATGATGATGTAAACAAGTCTCAATCATCGAATGATACGTTTCCAACAGCCATGCACATTGCGGCATATCAGGCTTTGATGGAGGTGACCATTCCTGGTATTACGACATTACGGGACACTTTAGATGCGAAGGCTAAGTCATTTAAGGATGTGGTTAAAATTGGCCGTACCCATTTCATGGATGCAACGCCTTTGACATTGGGACAAGAGTTTTCCGGTTATGTGTCTCAGTTGAATCATGGTTTGAAGGCAATTAATAACTGCTTAGATCATTTGGAAGAACTAGCCCTTGGAGGAACGGCAGTTGGCACAGGAATCAATACACCCAAAGGCTATTCGGAAAATGTGGCGAAGCACATTGCTGCATTAACAGGATTGCCTTTTAGAACTGCAGAAAACAAGTTTGAGGCGTTGGCAGCACATGATGCAATTGTAGAGGCACACGGAGCTTTAAAAACGGTTGCAGTTAGCTTAATGAAGATTGGAAATGATGTTCGCATGTTGTCTTCGGGGCCTCGTTCGGGAATAGGAGAGATTTATATTCCGGATAATGAGCCAGGTTCATCTATTATGCCGGGTAAAGTAAACCCAACCCAATGTGAGGCAATGACTATGGTGGCAGCGCAGGTATTAGGAAATGATGTTGCCATTAATATTGGTGGTGCATCTGGCCATTTTGAGCTAAATGTGTTTAAGCCTCTGATGATTTACAATTTCTTACATTCGGCTCGTCTTATTGGCGATGTTTGCAAGGCATTTAATGATAAATGTGTTGTAGGTATCGAGCCCTTGCATGCTAATATTGCAAAGCACGTAAACAACTCATTGATGTTGGTTACCGCTTTAAACACCAAAATAGGCTATTATAAAGCGGCTGAAATTGCTCAAACCGCACATAAAAACGGCTCTACATTGAAAGAAACAGCAATAGCCCTCGGCTATGTTACTGCTGAAGAATTTGATGCTTGGGTGCGTCCTGAGAATATGGTAGGCGACATCAATGTATAAGTAGATAAAAAATACGCGATTCTCGCGGCTTTATCATTAAAATGCCTCATATGATTCGTATGGGGCATTTTTATGCCATTTCGCGCAATTCTACTGAATAATAGGTATTTGGGAAGGGAAAACTTTCTGCTACAGCAGTAGCCTCTTCCCAGGAAGACATAATTAAGGTAATGACTTGGGAGATTTCTCCTCCATCAATAAGCTGAACTATCTTTTGTTCTATTTTTCCACTGGCTGAAAGATATAGACTTTGACCCGAAAATTTCTGGTATAACATATCTTGATATTTTTCTTTCACCGACTTTAGCCATGAACGAATTTGTTCTAATTCTTCGGAAGATGCCAAGCTATTTTCTCCTGAAATTCCCTCAACAGGGCCTCGAATAATGATAACAAATCGTTTCATAAAAATGGTATTATTCTTATTTTAAAATTCGCTTTGAAATTTATCAAATGGATTTTCTATTTTTGGTTTAGGTACTCGTATTGCCCGTTCTTTAGGTGCTACTTTGGGAGTTTGAATTGTTGGTGGGAGTAGGGGACTGAGCCAGTTGGCCAACTGCCCTAGTATATCCGCGTTTAGTGTATAATAAATAAACACTCCATTTCTTCGCGTGTTAACAATTCCTGCTTCTTTTAATACGGACAGATGACGCGATATTGTGGGCGCGGCATAGTCGAATTGATCAAAAATGCTACTTGCAGGCATCTCGCCATCTTTGAGCATTTCAATGATTTTACGTCGGGATTCATCTCCAATAGCTTTGGATATCGCTTCGATAGTCATAATATTATTACTTACTTAGCTAATTTAATATATTCAAATTATAAATCAAAATGCAGCCAATTCAACATAATTGAATGGTATTTAAAGATAGGTAAAATTAATTAGCATATTAGCTAATATATAATTAGGTTAATAGCTAATTAATTATCGAATTAGCTAAAATTTATTAGCTTTATAGCTAATTAATTAAAATTTTACATTCAACTATTTTAATGTGGTTAACTATCTTTCTACATATTAATATTTAATCTGTTGATATAGAATCATTGAACTAGCAAGCAAAAAAAAGACCGCAAGAATTTTTTCATGCAGTCTGAAATTTCGTGTAAGATTTGTATGTTTTAGTCTCGAATGTAAATGCGTTTTACTCTAGATGATATTCCAGTCATCATTTCATATGGAATAGTTTGAGCTGCTTTTGCTAAGTTTCCTATTTGTATTTTTCCGCCAAAAACGATTGCCTCGTCTCCCTCATTTATTTCTGGTAAATGGCTAACATCTACCATGCACATGTCCATGCAAATACTTCCTACTGTTGGGCATAATTGACCCCTTATTTCAAATAGTCCTGCTCCTGAACCAAGTGATCGATTATAGCCATCTGCATAACCAATTGCGAGGGTAGCAATCTTACCATCTTCTTGAAATTGTCCTATCCGACCGTAGCCTACTGTTTCACCTTTTGCTACATTTTTTACCTGTGAAACATAGGTTTTTAGTGTTAATACGTTTTCTAGTGATTTTTTTTCGACCGAATTACCAGAAATTCCATACATACTGATGCCCAATCTCACCATATCGAACCTTGATTCTGGGTAATTTTGTATAGCAGCTGAATTAGCTATATGCCATAATGGTTTATAGCCTAAGTGATCACTTATTGCCTGAGAGGCATTTTCAAATTGTTTAATTTGGTGTAATGTAAATTCTTTATGCTTTGGGTTTTCTGAGGCTGCTAAATGGCTTAAAATACTCACAACCCATAGTTGGGGCATTTGATTTAATTCATCGTTTAGCTTGTCAATTTCATTCATTTCAAACCCTAAGCGCTTCATTCCTGTATCTAATTTCAGATGGATTTTGATGTTTTTGTTATGGTGGCTACTGTATTCGTCTATCGCTTTTAATAAGCTGAAATTATATATCTCAGGTTCTAACGCATATGAAGCCATTTTATCGAATTCTTCCACTTGGGGATTCATCACCATAATGGGTGTATAAATTCCATTGTTTCTTAATTGTATACCTTCGTCTGTATACGCTACTGTTAGATATTCAATTCCTTGCGATTGTAGTATTTTGGCTATTTCTACAGCACCTGCTCCATAGGCTTGTGCTTTTACCATGCCCATTATTTTAGTCTCTTTTCCTACTAGATTACGATAGTAATTTAAGTTATGGTGTAATGTTTCTAGATTAATTTCGAGTTGAGTACAATGTGTTTTCGTCTCTAAAGCATTTACTATTTTTTCAAAGGCAAATTTTCGTGCTCCTTTCAATAGTATTATTGAATCTTGTAGGTTTGTTAGATCCCCTGATTCTACCAATGACTCCGCTGTTGTATAGTTATTTAAATCATTGAAATATTGTTTATTTCGCTCGATTTGAGTTCCGATGCCATATACTTTTTCAATTTTTTGTTGTTTTAGTAACAGGGCTATTTGTTTGTATAAGTCGGCCTCTTCTATTCCAGTTTCTATAAAATCACTAATGATTAAAACTTTGTTTTTTTCTTCGTAGCGCTTAAATAGTGGCAGTGCTAATTTTAATCCATCTAAATCATTGTTATATGAATCATCGATAAGTTGATTATTACGAACTCCTTCTTTTATTTCTAGCCGCATAGACACTGGTTTAACACCAATCACTGCGGCATTAATTTCCTCATTAGTCATACCCAAAAAGTGGGCCTGAATGAGACAATGGCTTAAGTTCTCTAATGATGCTTCATCATGTAAAGCACATTGTACTGCTAAGAAAGTTTCAGATTGATTGCGTTTCTGAAATTTTAATTGGCTTATTTTCCCCGTAATCTTCCAGTAAACATATATGGATTGAGTTGGGTCAGTTGTGCTCCAACTTATCAATTGGCATGTCGGATTAATTACTTGCATCGCCTCTTTTACCACTGGGTCAGTATTCGATGTTGCTCGATAAATTAGTTTTTTTGCGTGTCGGAATAGTTGAAGTTTTTCAATTAATTTATCTGATTCCTTTTCAAAATTCTTACTATGTGCTTCCCCAAAATGCGTTAATATTCCAAATTCTGGTCGAATGATGGGTTCTAAGCGATTCATTTCGCCTAACTTAGAAATACCTGCTTCGAAAATACCTAATGTATGTTGGTTTCGTATTCCCCAAACGGAAAGTGGAACCCCTATTTGTGAATTGAAACTCTTTGGACTTCGGACTACTTGAAATTTTGATTTTGTGAGTGTAAATAACCATTCCTTACACGTTGTCTTTCCATTGGATCCAGTAATTGCTACAACGGGTAACCCAAAGCCTGTTCGGTGTAAATGCGCAATGTGTTGTAAGGTTTCGATGCTATTATTTACGACCCAAATAGATGTATTGCTCCATGATTTTGCTTTTTCTGCTAGTGGACCGTGCCAAGCCATTTTTTCAACAACGAATTCTCGAACCCCTTTTTGATAAAGTGATTCAATGAATTGATGCCCATCATGGTGTAGTCCTCGAACAGCAAAAAATGCCGTATCAGTTGGCTCATATATTTGCCGACTGTCTAAACTAATATAGGTCGACTTTAATTGTACGGGTTCGTTGGGATAAATCATGAGCAAATATTGAACAAAAGACTAAAATACAAAAAGGCAAGGAAACAAATCCTCGCCTTTTAAAATAAATATCTAGGATAATTAAGCCTCCAATGCAGCAACACCTGGTAGGGTTTTTCCTTCCATGTATTCCAACAATGCACCACCTCCTGTAGACACGTATGATACGCGATCTCCATAGCCAGCATTATTAACTGCCGATGCTGAATCCCCACCACCAATGAGCGAGAATGCGCCATTTTCTTCTGTTGCTTTTACAACTGCATCTGCAATCGCATTCGTGCCTATTGCAAAGTTCGGGAATTCAAACACACCCATTGGGCCATTCCACAAAATAGTTTTCGATTTAGCAATTACATTTTGGAATAATTTTACCGATTCTGGACCGATGTCTAAACCTTCCCAGCCATCTGGAATTTCGCCCCGACTAACTATTTGGCGGTTGGCATTGTTATTAAAATCATCTGCACATACATTATCAACCGGCATAATTAGATTAACTCCTTTTTCTTTCGCTTTCAGAATTAGTTCTTTCGCGAGTGCAACTTTATCTGGCTCTGAAATTGATTTACCAATTTTACCACCTTCTGCCAATGAGAATGTGTAGGTCATTCCACCACCAATAATCAAGTTGTCTACCTTATCAAGTAATCGTTCAATAATTAAGATTTTATCTGAAATTTTTGACCCTCCCATGATAGCTGTAAAGGGGCGTTCTGAATAGTCAAGAATTTTCTTCGCATTTTCAAGCTCGGCTTGCATCACATATCCTGCTACTTTATCCGTAACGAATTTACCCATGACAGCCGTTGAAGCATGTGCTCGGTGTGCAGTACCAAATGCATCATTTACCCAGACATTTCCTAACTGAGCTAATTTTTGGGCAAATGCTTCATCTCCCTTTTCCTCCTCTTTGTAAAAACGCAAGTTTTCTAATAACAAAATTTCACCAGGTTGTAATTCAGCTGCTAACGCAATGGCATCATCGCCAATGCAATCGGTGGCAAACTTTACTTTTACTCCAAACACCAGAGAAAGCGGTGTTACTAAATGCTTTAAGGAATATTTTTCAGTTGGCCCGTCTTTTGGACGTCCCAAATGTGACATTAAAATGGCAGAACCTCCATCCGATAAAATCTTTTTGATCGTTGGGATTGTTGCTTTGATACGTGTATCATCCGTAATTTCAAAACGCTCGTTTAGAGGTACATTGAAGTCAACACGAACTAATGCTTTTTTGTCAGCAAAATTGAAATTTGAAACCGTTAGCATAAATTTTGTTTCGTTAGAATAGTTTGATTAACCCGAAATATATCAGGCTTGCAAAGATAGCATCATTTGTTAAATTGTTGAAAAAATCTAATTTTCTGTTGAAATTCTTGAAAATTATACCAAAATAGTCCTATTTTTAGGCATAATTTATTCGCCCAATTCATGGAGAACACAAGTGCCCCCAATTTTTCTCCAACTTATTACTGGGATTACTTTCAATATGTTTTGCGATATGTAGATAAGCATTACAAATATTTGCTTAATCCGCTTGAATCCGAATTTGTTGAATCCTTTCAGTCACTTTCATTCGCAGCCCAATGCATGTACCTTCGATTAAGTGGCCGGAGTGTAACTTGGTTTAACCGCTCATCGTTGGTTTACAGCGAAATTGAGTCAATCGAGGTGGCTTTGGACGAGCTAATTAACCAAGGTTTTGTAGGGATTTATTCTGATTCCACCTTGACCCCCGCGTTGTTACACGTACTCACTAAACCACAATGTGTTCAAATTCTTGAATCTATTTCGGTAGATAGCAAATCACTTAAGTCATTAGCTAAGCAAGCACTTGTTGACATTTTGGTTGACGCTCCATTACCGAATATGTTTGATGCAAATTTATGGATTAGACCCTTGAAGCTTGACCTATATCATTTTTGTTCGTTTCTGTTTTTTGGCAGTAAGAATCGGGATTTGAAGGAATTTGTTGTAAGGGATTTGGGGCACCGACAATACATGGAGATTGCGGAGGAGGATTTTCAGCCTTATTTCACTACACGAAAGGAGATTGATGATAAATGGAAAATTAGTATTTGGCGGGACTGGTTTTATGCGGAACAGGATCGTGTGGATCCTGGCCAACTAAAGGAATCCTTGTTTGATACCATCATACCAATGGCCAACGAATTATCTGACTTAGCCGTTGCATCTTATGAACGTTTGTTGTTTCAGGTAGGTCGATTTCTTGAACGTCAAAACCATTTGGTGGACGCTTTAGAGGTTTTTGAATTGGCTGGTTCTGCGCAAGCGTTAGAGCGCCGAATACGTATTTTGACTAAGTTAAAACGCATGGACGAGGCACTACGTTGGGCGGAATTCGGTCAAGCGCATGTTGAAAATCCAACGGAGCTGCACTTTTTTCAAGATTATTTAGCTAGGCACGCATCAAAAAAACAGGTAAAGCAAGTCACATCCCGATTAAAAAAGGCGGATAAAATCATAATTGACGGTTCCTATAATGGCCGCGTTGAACAAGGTGTTATCGATTATTATGTTGCTCAAGGTTATTATGCTACTTTTTGCGAAAATGGAGTTTGGAAAAATATATTGGGTTTACTTACGTGGGAGTTGATTTTTACGGATCATAGTTCCGGATTTCATCATCCGTTTCAATATGCGCCAACCACCGATTTCACACAGGTAAATCCTGCTCGGTTTACTCAATTACTCGATTTGCTCCATGATCGCTCGAGCGTTTTAGTTCACATGCAAACTATTGCCTCACGACATTACGGCGTCATTAATCCATTGGTAGAGTGGGGATTTTTAAATTGGGAGTTAATTGAAAAGGTTTTAATGCATGTAGAAACACCCGCGTTACAGCAAGTTCTGACATGCATGTGGTTACGTTTATCCACGCATGCCAAAGGTTTTCCGGATTTATTTATTCAAAGAGAGAACGAATTTTGCTTTGTGGAAGTGAAGTCTCCCAACGACCATTTATCGGCTATTCAGCATTTTTGGCACGATACCTTTGCTGAATTAGGTATTCCTATCCAGTTGATTCGTGTCGCATGGAAATAAATTTTTGTTAATTGCTTGACAAGCTTTCGAAAATAATATACCTTTTCAATGAATCTAAAACGTTCTGTTTTTCTGTGGCTTTGCTAGGATTCTCAAAGCTTCTATTCACCCTTTAAATTTAATGATTATGAAAGTGCAAGTACACGCTATTCACTTCAGTGCTGATCGTAAATTGTTGGATAGCATTCAAGCTAAGTTGAATAAATTAGATACTTTTTATGATCGAATAACCGGCGGCGAGGTATTTTTGAAATTGGCCAGAGGCGAAGGTAAAATGCGAGAGAAGTTATTAGAAATTAAAATTGTTGTTCCAGGAGCGATTCTGTTTGTTAAAGAAACAGCTCGCTCGTTTGAAGAGGCTTTGGATTTAGCATTGAACGCCTTAGCTGAACAAATTAAACGATTCAAATCAAAAGTCAATCAAGTCAAAACGGATAAGCTCAGTCTTTCTTTAGAATAAACGAAAAAGCGCCCCAATTAGGGCGCTTTTTTATTATAGGATACCTAGTAAATCTTTAAATTGGAAGCCATCTTGAAGGCGTTTTTTTCCGAGTTTATGGTGTTCCGCCAAGGCCCACAAGACAAATTCTTCCACAAAATAGCGATCTGCCGCAGGAGTGTCAGGTTGGTATTTGGATACTAAAGCTTTCAACGGTTTTAACTCGTCTAAGGTTGTTTGGTAATCCGTATCCGATGATTCATCATACAAGACCAAGCCCCCATCTGAAAAGATTGTTTCAAGTAGTGCACTGTAAGGGCTATCTTCAATTTTCTTACTTAACTTTTCAATTTTAGGAAACATTCCCGGAAGGAATGTTTTGATTGCTTGCCCAATCAATTGTTCCGCTACAAATGCCGCTCCTTCTTGCTCGCCTTCGTAGACGAGTTCTACTTTACCTGTTATAGCTGGAATTACACCCATAAAATCGGCTAATCGTACGCTTGTACGCGTTTCTTTGTTGAGCAATGATCGCCTTTCTGCCGTACTAACTAAACTTTCTAGCATCGAAATACTCATACGCGCACTCACGCCACTCTTGTGGTCGATGTATTCACTTTGCCGAGCCTCAAAGATGATTTGTTCTAGTAAATCATAAGCAAGATTGGGAATATGAACGCGATCTACTTGAGCCGAATTTATGCGTGCTTCTTGTGAAGATATCTTGCGCGCAATCGCGATACTTTCTGGATAGTGTGTCAATATTTGAGATCCAATTCGATCTTTTAACGGCGTTACAATACTACCTCGGTTCGTATAGTCTTCTGGATTAGCCGTAAAGATAAATTGAACATCCAAGGGTAAACGTAATTTAAATCCCCTGATTTGTATATCGCCTTCTTGTAAAATGTTAAATAGTGCTACCTGAATACGCGCTTGTAAATCAGGAATTTCGTTGATCACAAAGATGCAGCGATTTGCTCTTGGAATCATTCCAAAATGAATCACACGATCATCTGCATAGGATAGTTTTAAATTGGCAGCTTTAATGGGATCCACGTCACCAATTAAATCAGCAACGGTCACATCCGGTGTCGCTAATTTTTCGGCAAATCGGTCGGCACGATGCAACCAAGCAATGGGTGTTTGATCTCCTTTTTCTTCTATTAGATTAATCGCAAAGCGGGAAATGGGATTCAATGGGTCATCATTGATTTCAGAGCCAGCCACATAGGGGATATACTCATCTAAAAGATTTACCATCAGGCGTGCAAGACGTGTTTTTGCTTGTCCACGAAGTCCTAGTAAATTGATATTGTGACGCGATAAAATAGCACGTTCTAATTCAGGAATGACTGAATTTTCGAATCCATGAACACCTTCGAAAACGGTCGTGCCGGCTTGCATGTGTTGAATAAGATTATCGCGTAATTCATCCTTGATGGATTTACTTTGGTAGCCTGAGGCTTTTAGTTCTCCTAAATTCTTAATCATTTTATTTGAGTCTTTTCTTTCTATTCGTTTCATAATCTTGAAATATCATTTCGCCTAATCCACGTAAACCCGTGTAAAAAGCTTTTCCTTGATTGGCTTCCGTAAACTTATCAACAAACTGTTGGAGATATGAATCTCGGGCAATCATAAAGGTGGTAATCGGTATATGTAATTTCCGTGCTTGAGCTGCTTGCGTGTAGCACTTTTCGGTTACATAAGGATCCAATCCATTACTATTCATGTAATAGGTACCATCTTTTTCCTTCACACAGCTTGGTTTTCCATCTGTAATCATGAAAATCTGCTTATTGGTATTGCGTTTTCTTCGAAGTATATCCATGGCCAATTGCAATCCAGCAACGGTATTGGTATGGTAGGGACCTACTTTCAAATAAGGAATATCTTTAATCGAAATACTCCAGGCATCGTTTCCAAAAACGAGTATGTCTATGGTATCTTTCGGGTAGCGCGTCGTGATTAATTCAGCTAAAGCCATCGCCACTTTTTTGGCAGGTGTAATTCGATCTTCACCGTATAATATCATGGAATGACTTATATCGATCATTAAGACTGTACTCATTTGGGATTTGTATTGCGTATCCTCGACCACTAAATCTTCCTCTGCTAGTTCAAATTCCCCTATTCCATGATTGATTTGTGCATTTTTCAAACTTTCTGTTAGGGATATTTTCTCTAAGCTATCCCCAAAATGATAGGAGCGAAATTCACCTGTGAGTTCATCCCCTTGACCAGAGGTTTTTGTCTTGTGATCCCCTGCACCACTTTTATTCAAGTTCCCGAATATATTTTCTAATGCTGTTTGACGAATCGCACGTTCAGTTTTGGCCGTGATTCCGATTCCCGTACCACCATTTTCGTCGATTTCTTCCCGAATGTAGCCTTTAGCTTTTAGGTCCTCAATGAAATTTTCGATGGTGTAGTTTTCATCGGTCAACTCATATTCTTTGTCTAATTCGCGCAACCATTCAATCGCTTCGTCAAAATCGCCAGACGTATGTGTGATTAATTCTTTGAAAATACCAAAAAGCTTGTCAAACGGAGAAATGCTTTTTTCTTCGAATTCCTTAAAATAAAAACCTTTTTTACCTGTCATGCTCATGATGTGTTTAACTCTCTTAGGCTAAAATTTGTTCAAATAATGCCGAATATAAACCATAAAAAAAGGTGCCCATGAGGAGCACCTTCTTTTATAAGTTGGTGAATTTTAAATTCCAAATGCCGACTTAACTACATCTACGTAATCTAATTTTTCCCAAGTGAATAATTCTACTTCTTTAGTTACTTTTTGGCCGCCTGGACCATGAAAAGTTTTGGTAACAATTTCGTTTTTACGACCCATGTGACCATAAGCTGCTGTCTCAGAATAGATTGGGTTGCGTAATTTTAAACGTTGCTCGATAAAATAGGGGCGCATATCAAAAATTGCTTCTACTTTCCGTGCTATCTCTCCATCTGTTAAGTTTACTTTAGCTGTTCCGTAGGTGTCGATGAACAAACCACATGGTTTTGCCACACCAATCGCATAGGATACTTGAACCAATACTTGGTCGCATAAACCTGCCGCAACTAAGTTTTTGGCAATGTGGCGCGTTGCATAAGCTGCTGAACGATCTACTTTGGATGGATCTTTACCTGAAAATGCACCACCTCCGTGCGCTCCTTTTCCACCGTAGGTATCCACGATGATCTTACGGCCTGTTAGACCGGTGTCACCATGTGGACCACCAATCACAAATTTACCCGTTGGGTTGATATGGTAGGTAATCGCATCGTTAAACAAAGCTTGTAATGCAGGCTTTAATTTCGATTTTACACGTGGAATAACAATTTCTACGATGTCTTTTTTGATTTTTGCTAACATATCAGCTTCCGTTGCAAAATCGTCATGTTGAGTTGATACAACAATGGTATCAATGCGTTGTGGCGTATGATCGTCACTGTATTCGATTGTTACCTGTGATTTAGCATCTGGACGTAAATAGCCGATTAAGTTGGGCTCATTATTACGGATGTATGATAATTCTTGAAGGATTTTATGAGCCAAATCCAAGGCTAAAGGCATGTAGTTGTCTGTTTCTTTTGTTGCAAAACCAAACATCATTCCTTGATCACCTGCACCTTGCTCTTCTGGATTTGCCCGATCAACACCTTGGTTGATGTCGGCCGACTGCTCATGTATGGCAGATAAAATACCACATGAGTTTGCTTCAAACATGTATTCTGATTTGGTGTAACCAATCTTGCGAATTACCTCACGTGTAATGGCTTGTACATCCAAATAGGTAGTTGTATTTACTTCACCAGCTAAAACAACTTGTCCCGTAGTGACTAAGGTTTCACAAGCAACTTTAGAAGTGGGGTCAAACGCCATGAAATGGTCGATTAACGCATCTGAAATTTGGTCAGCAACTTTATCGGGATGTCCCTCTGATACTGACTCTGAAGTAAATAAATAAGCCATTGGGTATTGGTTGTTAGTATTAAAAACGTGCAAATCTAAGATTTATATTCGGGCAAGGCAATCATTTTTTAGGAAAAGGTAGATCGGCGAGGCCAATTTTAAACGCCGCCTGCATAAACGGAAGGGTAGGGACGCTTGTCATTAATTTCAAATCCTCCCAAATTGTTGTCTGCTCCTCGAGGAACCTTAAAATAAGTTGGGGTTTGTTTTTTTGAAATAGCGATTCAAACACGCGATTTCCTTTTATTTTTTGGTCTATCAAAACCTGTAAAAACACGCGATCCATCCACTTCTTAAATGGTTTTGTTTCATTCACAGGCGCATCTAATGCTCCGTTTTCTATGTTGGCCACCAATTCTTTTAATTTTCGCTGTGTCCGTAAAAAACTATATCCCGTTGTCGCTTTGACAAATCCTCCAGAGGTACCAATCTGTATGATTTTCGTGTGTAAATTTTGGGGCTCAGCATCCGACATGGTCATTGGAATAATGCCTGACTCCTCTTCCTGTATCAAATAATCATCTTCTCCTAAACCATAGGCTCCCACCAAATATGCCTTAATTTGATCCAAATAGTGCTGTTTTTCTTTTAGTTGGCCTGAAAAATAGGTATGCTCAAACAACGCAATCCGATCAGACGTAGGTAGCACATACATAAACTCACAAGCGGTTGTATGCGCAATTCTAAAATCAAACAAATGGGCAGCTGCTGGATCAAAAATTGGAAAATTGGCCTCTATGGTCAGTCCCACAAAATGCTGTTTTAGGTGCAAAGGATTGGCTAATTCGCATGGAAAGGCAGTAATACTATCAAAGATTTTTTCGCTTGCGGTAAATTCCCCTGAATCTGTATGAACTTTGGCAAAACGCCCTTCGTATGAAAAACCGAGTACTTTTGTTTGAACAAACTGAATTTTCGGATTTTGTTTCAGTTCCTTTTGGATAAATGCATACCAGCTATCACTCTGAATTTTACGGTAGTTAAAGGGAAGAATCGAAAATTTGTCACTTTGATTATCAAATGAATGAAACCAAAGTTGGTTCCAACTATGCTCGACAACAGAATCAAAGGGTTCTACTTGATCGGACCAGTAACACCATGTCTTATCGCGCGTGTTTTTCTCTGCTTGATCAATAATTAGAATGGATTCAAATGGGATATTACTTTGATTAAAGTAATACGCTAAAGACAATCCAGCCATGCCACCACCCGCAAGGATATAGGTGTACGTTGGCTGATTTTCCTGCGGCATGTCACTCATCTAAATGTGTCTTTCTGCATGATAACTTGAACGAACTAAGGCGCCTGATTCTACATAAGCAAGTCCGCGCTTGAGTCCTTCTTCTTTGTACATGGCAAAGGTATCTGGGTGAATCCAATCAATTACCTCATGGTGCATTTTAGTCGGTTGTAAATATTGCCCTAAAGTCAATACATCTAGGCCGTTTGCAACTAGATCATCCATGGCCTGAAATACTTCATCATGAGTTTCGCCCAAGCCCAACATAATCCCTGATTTGTTACGTTTTCCAAATTCTTTTGTCCGTTTGATTTGCTCCAAACTCCGCTCGTATTTCGCCTGTGGACGTACATAGCGATACAAACGTGCAACGGTTTCCATATTGTGGGAAACAACTTCTTGTCCACCTTCAATCATGCGAATCAAGGCATCCCAGTTGGCCTTCACATCTGGAATTAATGTTTCTATAGTTGTTGCTGGTGTAGTTTCCTTTACCGCTCTAACCGTTTGATACCAAATTTCAGCCCCTTTATCTTTTAATTCATCGCGGTTGACCGACGTTATAACCGCGTGTTTAACTTGCATTAACTGGATCGCTTCAGCCACACGCCTCGGTTCGTCTTCATCATACTCTTGTGGTCTACCTGTTGCCACGGCACAAAATGTACACGATCGTGTGCATACATTGCCTAGAATCATAAATGTCGCCGTTCCCTCTCCCCAGCATTCACCCATGTTTGGGCAATTACCTGATTGGCAAATGGTATGTAATTTATATTCATCCACGAGCTTACGCACCTTTGAATAATTCTCACCGATTGGGAGTTTAACACGAAGCCAATCGGGCTTGCGATTTGTTGGTGCGGGATTTACTTGAGGTAATTCAATCATGATTTAGGCGTTATTTTGTTTGTTTTCCCATGGAAAAACTAATGTATCCGGTTGTGTAAACTTGCCGACCGGCCGTTAAGTTTAGCATTTCAATTGGTTTGGAGAAAAAGTCGATAACAAATCCAATTTCAACACCAATATTATTCTGTTTCAATGTTTCAATTTCCATATTGACAGCTGTTTTAACATGCCAGCCAGGTACAATAATGGACTCATTTAGACCTTTAAAAAGGCTGCTTTCACCCATAATTGTTACTTTTTTGAAACTGTTGTCTAATGTTTTCGCGTACGGAACCTCCGACACAGCTTGCATGCCATTCGTGTCGTACGATATTTCAACATAGTATGGTTTTTGAATGCCAATACTTGGGCCAGTTGAAATCAGTCCCATTAATTTTTGTCCACCTTCAGTTGATTTTTGCAATAGAGTCCATTGCCGACCATAGGCTGGTCGTAAAACAATCAACTGGTTTAATTTGCCGTCCACGTGTGAGCGTCCATTAAATGTATATGGGGAGTTGAATTCTCGATAGTCTTTTAGTAGGGCAGCCTCCAGTTGAATGAAATTCCTATTTTCTTTCACCCCAAAAGGTTTTCTGAATTGAATTCCACCAAAAATACCTGAGTTTGTTGAGGTTGAAACGCCTAAAGACCAATTACTAGATTGTGCTGTTTTTGGAGATTGGGGTGCTTGAATTACCGCATTTTTTCGCTGGCCCATCAAAACCAATGGAAAGTAAATAAACAAGATGATTCCTCCAATTTTTCGCATTGCTAAGCTAAATAAGGCTTTATATCTTCCATTGAAATATCCCAATGCGTTGCAGAAAAGGTACATTTTCCATTGTCTATCACTAGAATTTGTGGAGATTGATGTTCTACGTCAAACTTTTCTGCAATCATTCCTGAAATGGGGCGATAAGCTATTAAATCCAAATAAAATGCCGGTGTCTGCTCCGCATCCCATGCACGCTCTAAGCGACTTAATGCCGTAGATGAAATCGAACAACGGGTACTGTGCTTGAAAATCACTACGGGTTTTTCTGCCGATGTCACAATTATTTCGTCCAGTTGTTGCTCTGTTGTTAGTTGATTCCAGTTCATGTGATAGTGGCAAATACCGCTTATTTTGTAATTTTATCAATTCAACATCAAATTTAGCAAAATCTTGAGAGTTTGGTTGTATTCTTTTGCCTTGTTTTTATATCGCCAAACTATGCGTCTGGCTTCTTTGTTTCACCCCAAAGCTAAATTGTGGCATGAGGGCCAACAAGCCATTTGGGAAGGATTGGAGACTGCGATGCACTTGAATACGAAGCCAGTTTTTTGGATTCATACCGCTTCGATGGGTGAATTTGAACAAGGCAGACCGATCCTTGAGGCATTCAAAAATCAATATTCAGATTATTTTATTCTAGTTACTTTTTATTCGCCTTCTGGCTATGAAGTACGGAAAAATACGCCTGGAATTGATTTTGTAAGCTATTTGCCCTTAGATGGGTTGCATGCCAGTTCGCGATTTTTAGATTTGGTGAAGCCGAAAATGGCCTTGTTCGTTAAATATGAATTTTGGTATTTTTATTTACAAGGCTTACGAAAACGTGGTATTCAAACGTTACTAGTTTCAGGAATTTTTCGCTCAAATCAATCATTTTTTCAATGGTATGGTGGGTTTTTTAGGGGTATGTTGGCCAATTTTGATCACCTTTTCGTTCAAAATAAGGAATCCAAAGATTTACTGGAGTCGATTGGGATTCATCAGGTTACTGTCGCAGGAGATACGCGTTTTGATCGAGTGCTTGCTAATGCACGAAATGCTAAATCTTGGGATTTGTTGACTCATTTTGTTGATAATCAAGCATTTATAGTTGTTGGGTCTGCGTGGCAAGCCGATATGGATTGTATTATCCCCTTGATTAATGCACATGCATTTCCTGTAAAATGGGTCATTGTTCCTCATGAGATTAATTTGGCTGAATTACAATCTTGGAAGAATCGAATGTCCGTTCCCGTCATGTTCTCGAAAGGAGATTTTGTTGAAAACGCGGAGGTATTGATTGTGGATGAGGTGGGTCGCTTAGCCACAATGTATCGTGGAGCAACATTTGCGTATATTGGTGGGGCTTTTGGCGCTGGATTGCATAATACGTTGGAGGCTGCGGTTTATGGGCCAACGGTCTTTTTTGGAAATAAAAATTATCAAAAATTTCATGAGGCGGTTGATTTGGTATCGCTTGGTTTAGCTTTTCCAATCGCTGATGCTGCATCCTTGGAAAATTCGATGCGCGTAATTTTTGATGATGATGACCTTTTGGTTAATAAACAAGTGATGTCAAGAAATTTTGTGGCTATGCAGGCCGGAGCTACCGCACTAATTATGGAATATATTGAACAAAAAAATATAGCTTATGTCACTCATTAAAGGCTTGATTATGCGCTCTACGGGTTCATGGTATGAGGTGCGTGCTGATTCCGGGGTGGTTTTTGCCGGCCGACTTAAAGGCAAGTTTAAGTTAAAGGGACCCACAACATCTAATCCGATTGCCGTAGGTGATTGGGTCATGTTTTCGATGGAAGATGAGGTACATCAAACCGTTTTGATTGAAGAAATTTTACCAAGAACAAATTATCTGATTCGTAAATCTGTTCACAAAACAGCTCAAGGTCAGATGTTAGCTGCCAATGTCGACCAAGCTATTTTTGTAATGACTTTAAAATTCCCAAAAACATCATTAGGCTTTTTGGATCGGTTTTTGGTGACTGCGGAGGCATTTCGTATCCCTGTGCATATTGTCTTCAACAAAATGGATTTAATGAATGAGGAAGAACGGGAACAGGTTTTTGAGTATGCCGCATTATATCAAGAATTAGGTTATGGAATTCTATTTACTTCGATTCCTACTAATCAAGGTGTTGAAGAGTTTAAAGCCATGTTTCAAGGAAAGGTATCTTTAATTGCAGGTCATTCAGGAGTAGGTAAATCAAGTTTATTGAATATCGTGGCGCCTCATCTGCAAATTAAGACGAAGGAAATTTCCGATTTTGCGCAAAAAGGAGTTCATACGACTACTTACTCAACAATGTGGGAATTAGGTTTAAATACGTATTTGATTGATAGCCCTGGTATCAATGAGATGGGTATTCATGAAATTGAAAAGGATGAATTAGCACATTATTTTCCTGAGATGCGCGCCTTGTTGGGCGCCTGTAAATTTAATAATTGTGTACATGTTTCGGAGCCAGCTTGTGCTGTTATTAAAGCTGTTGAGGATGGCGAAATTGCTCCAAGTCGCTATTTAAGTTATTTAAGTATATTTGAAAATGAAGACAACAGACGCTAAATTATGGGGGGTAGATTTGGGTGGCACAAAAATTGAGTGTGCAGTACTTGATCGACAAGATCCTAGTCGTGTAATTGTACGAAAACGAATTGATACAGAGGCTTCCAAAGGCTACAGGCATATTTTACAACAAGTTAGACGATTAGTGGATGAGGTTGCTGATTCGCTTGGAGAGAGTCCTTTTCAAATAGGTTTTGCGACTCCGGGAGTTTTAGATCCACGTACTCAAACGATGAAAAACTGCAATACAGTTAGTATGAACGGCCAAGCAATGGCAGCAGATTTGTCGGCAATTTTAGCATGTGAGGTTTCGCTCGCTAATGATGCGAATTGCTTTGCTTTAGCAGAAACACATTTAGGCGCTGTTTTGGACGTCCACCCGGGAGCTGAAATCGTTTTCGGCGTAATCATGGGAACAGGCGTAGGTGGTGGATTAGTGGCGCATGGCAAAGTAATTAAAGGACTACATGGAATTGGAGGGGAATGGGGCCATAATATTTTAGAGGAAGGTGGAGATCCATGCTATTGTGGAAAATCGGGCTGTGTAGAACATGTAATTTCAGGCCCTGCTTTGGAGCTCTTTTATTTGCGTCAGTCTGGTCAGGCGATGCGCATGCCACAAATCATGGAAGCTTATTTTGCTGGGAATGATTCCTTCGCTACTGCCACGGTAGAGCGCTTATTGGAAAATTTTGGTCGGGCAATTTCAACGATAATCAATGTCTTAGATCCTGAGGTAATCGTGATTGGTGGTGGCGTTGGAAATATCGATTTACTTTACACAGAAGGTTATAATCGCATCAAAAAATATATTTTCAACTCGGGTGAGGTAAATACACGCATCGTTAAGCCAAAATTAGGCGATAGTGCTGGGGTTTTTGGTGCGGCCATGTTATTTGCCTAGACTTTCAAAAACCATTTACGTTTGTAGCAGAAATAACATAGCGACCAGCAAACTAGAACGAAGCAAATGGCATAAGCTAAGGAACCATTGAATTTACCAAATACAGGTTCGAAAATATGCCAATAGAGCCAATTGCTTAGCGATGTCGTACCTGAGCCCTCTTGTATTTGGACATTCGACATTTGAATCGTTAGAACTTCAGAAATTGCGTACGCCAAAATAGAATTTGTGCCAAAAACTAAAAAGAAGGTATTGGCAAAATTTCTTTCCTTGACCTCTATCCACCAATTCAAAGCGCCAATTAGGATGAAATCAATTCCTGCACATAGGAGCACGAATGAACTTGTCCATAATTTTTTATTGATAGGAAAGCTTTGATTCCAAAGTAGCGCTAAAGTAATTAAGCCAATCCCCCAAACAAGAAGGCTTATTAGTGCTGGTTTTTGTGCATCCCGTTGCTTTTCTAAGAATAAACTAACCTGATAGCCGAATAAGCAGGTACTCAGCGCTGGTAATGTGCTCAAAAATCCCTCTGGGTCAAATGGAATTCCATCACCATGATACAGGTGTGTGGGACCAAATAATAATAAATCCAATTTGCGAACGGCATTAGACCCCAATTCATAGGCTGCTCCAGAATCGCCAAAAACGGTCAGTATCACCCAATAAACAAGTAAAATGCTGATATTAATTGGTGTTAACCAGTGTTTGGGTACACTCAGTGTGATAAATGAAATCGCACAATAGGAGAGCGCGATGCGCGGTAAAACATTTAGATAGCGCAAATTTTCCCACGTAAAATCAAGGAAAGGGATGTAAAAAATAATGTAATTGATGACGAATAAAAGTAAAGTCCTTTTTACGATTTTTATCCGAACTGAGGGCGAAAGTGTATAATTGAATGCTTTAAATGAGAATCGCATGGCAACACCAACCATAAAAAGAAATGTTGGAAAAACTAGATCGGTCGGAGTGAAACCATGCCAATCTGCATGTTTTAATGGTCCGTAGGTGTATGTCCCATTACCAGAAGTGTTAACCAAAATCATAGCGGCTAAGGTAATGCCGCGAAGGATGTCCAACGAGAGAAAGCGTGATTTCATTATTACTGGTTTAGAAGCACTGGAATCACATTTACCTGATTTCCAACAGTAAATCTAAAATAATATTTGCCAGAAACGAATGGCGCAGCAAAAAAATCAAATTCAGCTTGTCGAAAATTAATTGATTCAACAATAGTCCCTTGTATGTTAATTATTTCCAATGTGCCTGTTTGGGCTCCATCGGTGAAAACGCGAATTCTTTGACCTATAGAAGCTGGGTTTGGAAAAACTTTAAACGTACTTTTCTCTTTAGTTTCTATACTCAAAACCGGATTGAGTAGTTGGCTGATGCGATCAAAATGTGGAATTCCATAACCGAGTAATTGGTCAGGTTTAGACGCCTGAGTACCTGATTTTCGGATTCCTTGAATAATTTCTTGTGCGGTCTTTTGTGGGTTCGCTTGTATAATTCCAGCGACTAGTCCAGCTATTAAAGGTGCAGAAAAGGATGTTCCACTAATTGAACCGAAAGAGCCGGATGGTAGGCCGGCAATTGTGGCTAATCCCATCGCCGCGATATCTGGCTTGATGCGCAAATCTGAGGAAGGCCCAATCGAGCTAAAGGAGGCGCGAAGCCCAGTTCTGTCTACTGCGCCTATGCTCAAAATAGAATCAGCATCTGCGGGAGCTGTAATGTATTTCCATGAATCACTTCCTTGATTTCCTGCTGAAATAATACACACAATCCCTTTGCTAGCTGCCCATGCAGCGGCTTTACTTACTAAAGTGGTCCGACCGTCCATATCGGAATAGCGATGATTATATCTACTATTATCAAATTCTGAATAGCCCAACGATGAAGAAATTATATCAGTTCCGAGGCTGTCTGCCCATTCGGCTCCACGCATCCAATTGGCTTCTTCCACGAGTAATTCGTGTTCGCTTTCCTCTGTTTGTGC
>CAMCXW010000019.1 GCA_945883625.1 Spirosoma fluviale | reverse complement strand
GACGACGGACGAATTAAACCAGACGTTGTAGGCATAGGGACCGATGTTTTATCCACAACAAATACAGGTAATTCTTCATATGCCTCATTGACTGGAACCTCCATGGCATCTCCACAAGTTGCCGGATCACTCTTTTTATTACAACAATTATACAATCGTCTAAATAAAGGGGTATTCATGCGTGCCGCAACACTAAAAGGGCTAGCGATACATACCGCGTTGGACATCGAAAATGTGGGCCCAGATTATAAAAGCGGTTGGGGTTTGATTAATGCTGAAAAAGCTGCCATGGCCATCCAAAACAAAAATGGTGCATACCGCATTACTGAGGGGACTTTGGCCAGCGGAACAAAACAAACCTTTCCGCTCATCGCTTCCGGTAAAGGGGATCTCGAGGTAACCCTTTCATGGACTGACCCTGAGGCAAATGTACTTTCAATAACACCCGAAAATCTGAACAATCGTAGCCCTAGGCTTGTCAATGATTTAGACATCCAAATTCAAAGTCCGAAAGGAATTTCTCTCCCCTACATTTTAGACCCAGAAAATCCAGGAAATCCCGCTACCACAGGAAATAACTTCCGCGATAACGTGGAGAAAATCCGCGTAAACGGTGCCATCCCAGGCCAAACATATACCTTAACCCTTTCCCACAAAGGCGTTTTAAAAGCCGTTGAGAATGTTACCAAACAAGATTTTAGTTTGATCATGTCGGGCATCGGAGGAACAGGGTATTGTGTCTCTACGCCCACAACCAACAATAACAACATAGCTAAAACTAAATTTGGGGCCATAGAATTTAGTGAGGCGGGAACAGTGGATTTTACCCAAAAAAGAATTCAAACGGAACAAGGGTCACAACTGGATTGTCAATTTGATTTCGCAACAGCACAATCAAAAGAAGTAATCCTACTAGCTGACTGGAATCAAGATGGGGACTTTGACGATGCGGAAGAAACCATTAAATCCTTCCAAGCTAACCTAACTTATCGCGAAAGCCTCAGCATTTCGTCGTTGGCAACCGCCGGTAATTTTTACCGCATGCGACTCATTTCGAGCACGAATGGACGTCCGAGTACCTGCGGCAACTATGCTGCCGGTGAAACGAACGAGTTTTTACTGGAAATCACCCAAGCCTCAAAAGATATCGCAGCCATTTCACTGAATAGCACGACCGGATTTAACTGTGCGACAACAGGGTCAACTACCCTACAAGCGAAAATAAAAAATGTAGGTAGCAAAGCGCAGTCACAAATTCCCTTACGTGTACGTGTGCTTTTAAATCAAGTAGAAATAGGCCAAATGACCGGCACGGTTCCCAACCTCGCTTCAGGAAAAGAAACATTAGTTTCAGTCACTGGACCAATTTCATTGCAGCCAGGGAAAAATTACCAATTTGTCCTTCAATCGAACCTTCCCAATGATCAATTTGCCGGGAATAATGAGGTCTCCATTCAATATCAAACGGAAAGCCCAATTGCCCCTACCGCAACTGGAATTAGTTGCCTAGGAGCAAACAACTTAACATTAAGTGCAAATAGCGGCAATCCACTTTGGTATGTAAATAACACACTAATAGGCGCAGGGTTAAAAGTTTCCGCCACTCCCGGGCAAACCTATTTTGTGGCAACGGGGGATTTTAAAGGTGATTTTGGGCCAACGACCAAATCGGCATTTGGTTCAGGGAGCTACTTTGAAAATTTTGGCCCAACTCCAATCTTTGAAATTAAAACCCCGGTAATTTTAACAACGGCACGTGTATATGTGGGCACCTCAGGTACCATCACATTTTCTGTATTAAATAAGGATACTGGCGAATTAATTTATTCCATCGCTAAAGACCTCGTTGCTACTCGGACACAACGTAATTCCACTAGAATAAACAGCCAGTTAATTGATGACAAAAATGATCCCGGCCAAATTGTCGAACTTAACCTCCCATTCCCGAAAGCTGGCAATTACATGATTTCGCAAAATTGCAGCAATGGAGCAAGTATTTTCCGAAGTAACCGCTCCTTGAATGATACAATTAATGCCCCCATCAACTTAGGTTACCCTTACTCAATCCCATTTGTCCTATCCATGACAGGTGCTTTATTCAATGGAGCACCCATCACATCGGGTTTTTATTACCTATATGACATGAAATTTAGCTCATTAGGTTGCCCAAGTCCTCGGGTAAATGTGCCCCTAAGCCAACTGAAATTCCCGGTCATCAGCTTAGATAAAGTCGGAACGAAAACAATCTGTAGTGGGACAAGTGAAACGCTTAGCGCAGTCACAAAAGATACCGCAGATTTAAGTTGGCAATTCAATGGAGTACCAACAGGTCAAACGGGACCGAATATCACGGCATCAAAAAATGGGATCTACCAAGTTTCAGCTAGCTTTGGGGGTGTTTGCCCGACACTTTCAAATTCATTCACCCTGAATGTCACAAACCCCGTATCGCCGCTTGTATCCTATGCGGATGGCTACCTGAATTCGACAACGGCAGGAACGAATATGCAATGGCTACTAGATGATAAAAAAATCACAGGAGCTACCGAAGCGAAATTTTTACCAACCCAATCTGGAGCCTATCAAATTCAGTTAGTTGATATCAATAAATGCTTGGCCTTATCAGATAAGATTTTTGTTAGTATTTTGGGTCAAGAGTCAGAAAATCCATTCACTCAAATTACGGCCTATCCGAATCCAACACAAGGTGGAATACAAATGGGCATACCAACGCGTTGGAAAACAGTAAGCGCGCGCATCGAAATAGTGGATTTAACCGGAAAACGATGGCTGGAAAAGCCTTTGAACAATGAATTTATTGATCTTCGTAGCATACCTGCTGGGGCCTATTTCATCCAATTCATCGGTGTGCCCGGCCAAAAACCCATCAAATTCATTAAATTTTAACTAGGTAACGCCCGGATGAGCGACCAGCTAAGAGCTCATTAAGGATTTGAGGTGCTTCGGAAAGTGAAATTTCAGTCGTGAAATCATCCAATGCAATCGACCAGTCTTTTGCCAATAATTGCCATATTTCTTGCTTCCGAGCTAAAGGGGTATCTGCCGAATATATGCCAATTAAACGCGCTCCACGAAGAATAAATGGATAAACTTGCAAAGGCAAATCAATGCCTGCCGCCATTCCGCAAGCAGCGATAACACCATCGTATTGTAAACTTTTCAATAATTTTACGAGTACCTCTCCGCCGAGCACATCAATCGCTCCGGCAAATTGCATGGGATATAATGCCCTTGGTTTCTCGGACAAAAAATCTTGTCGGCGCACAATCCGCTTCGCCCCCAAACCCAATAAAGTATCATCCAATTCAGGTTTGCCACACATGGCGACTACATTAAAATGCAAGTGCGTTAATAACTTGACAGCAATCATCCCTACACCACCTGAAGCTCCAGTCACTAAAATTTCTCCGGATTCAGGCCTAAGACCGTTGCCTACTAAAGCTTGGACTGCCAAACCAGCCGTAAGTCCCGCGGTTCCAATTTGCATCGCAGAGCGCGCATTGAGACCTTCGGGCATTGCAATTACCCAATCCCCCGGTACAGCAACAAATTCAGATAGCCCACCATGACTATTCATTCCTTGGTCAAAACCTGTTACCAAAACGTGATCCCCGGCGCGAAAAATTCCACGCTTATCTGAGACCACCGTTCCTGCGGCATCGATCCCTGGAATATGTGGAAAATCACGTGTTATGCCGCGGTGGCCACTCGCCGACAGCGCATCTTTATAGTTTAGGGATGAATAGCTTACTCGAATAAGTACATCTTGTTCACCTAAAGTACTAAATGGCAAAGTGTGCACTGATGTTTCGAATTTTCCATCAGCCATTTCTGAAGTCCAAAGTGCTTGAAAAGTTTCCATAGCATTTATTTTTTCACCCAAATGAAAACCATTCGAGGAGAGGTATTTTCATCGAATGGCGCAAGGGAATAATCTCCCATTAAATCTACTAAAATTAGCCCGGACTTGGCAGCATACGTGAAAAAGTCCTGTTTCGGAATCAATTCAACTTTTTCCTCAAACTGAAAATCCCTACCCTCGTCTGAGAACTTAATCGATTTATATAAATAACTATTTGACTCCCAGCGTTTAATTGAAAACGTAATTCCGCCATGCTGCACCTCTTCCTCGCGCACCAAATTAGCTAACACATACGTTGGGTTGAAAAAGTCCATAACTAAAATTCCTCCTGACTTTAATGCATCTGCAAAGGCGTGAAAAGCCAATAAATTATCCGATTTTTCATCAAAATAACCAAAGCTTGTAAAGAAATTAAAAACCACATCATAGCTGAGGCGCTTGGGCACAGGCACGCGAATATCGTGCACAAAAAACGTTAGATTCTCAGAAGCTAATTCATTCGCCTCTTGAATATTTATGGGGGACAAATCGAACGCATCTACCTGAAGGCCCAATTGTTCGAGCGTTTTGGCATGGCGTCCTTTTCCGCAGGCAGCATCTAGCACGTGGGCACCTACTTGAATTTGCAAATGTATTTGCAACGATTGAATAAACATGGCTGCTTCCGCTTCGTCACGCTCCGCATACAAAATGTGGTAATAGGGCGAATCAAACCAGGCACTAAACCACTCCAGCTCTTTTTCCATTATTTGCGAATCGTAACATTCGCCAAAAAATCTTGATAGGCTAATTTAATACCATCAACAAGCTCAATATGATGTTTCCACCCTAAACCGTGTAACTTATTCACATCCATCAGCTTACGAGGTGTGCCGTCAGGACGTGTGGTGTCCCATTTGACCGTTCCGGCAAAGCCAACGATCCGTTGGACTGTTTCTGCCAACTCCTTAATCGTCACATCAACTCCGGTACCAATGTTAACTAATTCGGCGTCATTGTATATTTCCATAAGAAACAAACATGCCTCGGCTAAATCGTCTGCATACAAAAATTCACGCATTGGAGCCCCCGTACCCCATAATTCCATCGACTGATCACCACGTTCTTTAGCTTCGTGAAACTTTCGAATCATTGCCGGCAAAACATGTGAATTTTGCAAATCATAATTATCATTCGGGCCATATAAATTGGTGGGCATCACTGAAATAAAATTACAACCATATTGGGCACGGTAAGCTTCGCACATCTTAATGCCTGCAATTTTGGCAATCGCATAAGGTTCATTGGTCGGCTCTAAGAGTCCTGTCAATAAATAAGATTCTTTAAGTGGTTGAGGGGCTAATTTGGGGTAGATGCACGAAGATCCAAGAAACATTAATTTAGTTACCTGATTCACATAAGCGGCATGAATGACATTATTTTGAATAGCCAAATTTTCATAGAGGAAGTCGGCGCGATACGTATTATTTGCTACAATCCCCCCCACTTTGGCCGCTGCTAAAAAAACATACGCTGGTTTTTCGCTTGCAAAAAAGTCCGCAACGGCTTGTTGGTTCCTCAAATCTAGTTCCGCCGAAGTCTTTAAAATAAGGTTTTGATATCCTCTTTTTTCAAGTGACCGAACGATGGCAGAACCGACCATCCCGCGGTGCCCAGCTACATATATTTTTGCGTGCTTTTCCAATGCGTAATTTGATTATTTAACTTCTTGTCATAAAAAACGTTACAAAAATACACAAACTACCCGAGGGAAACATTTAAATTCCTATTTTTGGAAAATTTTTTTGGACGTTGAACGTTCCATACATATGAAATTTAATGGTGTCTTTTTTTGTTTATTACTCTCCATTTGCTTCCTAAGTGAAGGGCAAGACAAGTCTATTTTTTCAAACAATAAGCCCTTAACTGATACGACGAAAAAATCAAGTGGCCTGTTTGGTGGTCGACTAGGTACAGGGCTAGAACAAGGATTAGAATCAGCCAAAGCACTTAAAAACGAAAGTCAAGCGATTTGGGAAGATGTAAGCCTAAAAGCAAGCATGACAGCCCGGCGGTTGAAAAAGAAAGTACAACTTAAAGATGAGTACGAGGGGACTAAAACAGAACGTAGAGTTGGAAGTTACGGTACAGGTGGAAGGGCTACCATTGAAGAATTCAATGTTGTCAAGTATGTCGAAGATGAATCTGTAAGCCCCTATGTGCAGGAGATTTGGTGGTACGATCCCGGCCAATCTCGCATCGTAAATACACCATTAAAGGAAAACCAACGCGCACAAATTTGTCATGGTTCGTATCGAAAAATAATCAATGAGGTGCTCGTTGAAGAGGGCTACTTTTACATGGGGGCGAAGAATGACCGATGGGAAGCCTATGATTCAGAAGGTATACTTTTGACGAAAAATTATTTTGACCGTGGATTTCCTGCAGGGTCCGAGATTAGTTATTTTGATGCGGCTAAGCTTAAAATTAAAGAGGTTATTCCGTTCGTTTATGGGAAGTCAACAGGCCAGTATTTACTTTTTTATCCGTCTGGGAATTTAGCGATTGAGGGGAAACTAGACGAAGGTGTTCGCGTAGGTAGATGGCGTGAATTTTACGAATTTGGATCGGGAGGCCGATTAAAAAAGGAAATGCGCTATGGAAAAGATAAATTTGAGGATATTGAACCTATTGTCGTTCAGGAACGCGATGAAAAAGGCAAAATAACGAATCAGACCAAAATTAAATTCGACTAATGCGTGCGATAATCACTTTATTGATTTGCTTATTGACCTTCTCGCAAGTACAGGCGACGACGTATGCGCGTGCCTCCGCGCCATGTCAACTTACAACGCAATCTGATCATCATTCGAAGCCCGTAAATCAAAAACAAGAGAATCAAGAGGAGGATGAAATAACGGATGAGGATGAGGATTTTTCAGATGAATCAATTTACTCAATGGAAGGCAGCATACTCCCAGATTCTTTTTGTAAAAATATTTTGATTAATTTTTATTTAGTAAGGAAAACAAATGCGCATGTAAATCCGATCCTAACCCCACCCGATCGCGTGCACTAACCTAACTAATTTTTCATTAATTAAAATATAAAGACATATGAATCATTACATACAGTCCTTTCTCAAAGGAGATTGGAAATCGGGCATTGCTGTATTTTTAGTCGCCCTTCCTCTTTGCTTAGGGATAGCACTTGCATCAGGCGCACCCTTGTTAGCTGGCCTTGTGGCAGGTATCGTGGGAGGAATTATCGTTTCTCTTTTATCAGGATCTGAGCTATCTGTCAGTGGACCAGCCGCTGGACTCACGATTATCGTGGCGACTGCTATTATTGATCTAGGTTCATTTCCTGGCTTTTTAGTTGCAGTCATACTTGCCGGTATAATTCAAATTGCTCTTGGTCTGCTGAAGTTGGGGAAAATCGGCGGATTCTTCCCTTCCTCTGTCATTCGAGGCATGTTAGTTGCAATCGGAATTGTCATTATTTTAAAGCAAATTCCACATGCCATTGGAGACGATTTGGACTTTATTGGCGAATTAGAATTTAACCAAAAAGATGGGAAAAATACCTTTTCAGAAATCTTAGCCTCCTTTGCTACCCTGAAAGTTGGGGCCTTACTCATCTCTGCGATCGGGTTACTTATTCTGTTTTCGTGGACTAAGCTAGGTGAAACTTTTCGCTTTATGAATGCACTTCCTGCCTCCTTATTTGTGGTTTTGGCGGGAGTGGCGATAAATGAAAGTTTTGCTTTGGGGGCGCCAGACTGGTATTTAGGAAATTCAAAAGACCACATGGTCAACCTGCCCATTTTTGCTTCGACTGAGGATGTTTGGCATGGATTAGTCTCGCCTGATTGGAGTTTTATCACAAATTCCAAAGTGTATTCCATCGCCTTGACATTAGCTATTGTCGCTTCGCTAGAATCCTTATTATCCTTAGAAGCGACAGATTCATTAGACCCTTTAAAAAGAATCTCCTCACCAGATAGAGAACTTTTAGCTCAAGGGGTAGGAAATGTAGCTAGTGGATTATTAGGTGGAATTCCCATCACTTCAGTGATTGTACGCTCCTCCACAAATATCTATTCGGGTGGAAAAAGCCGTATGTCCGGCTTTTTCCACGGTATCTTGCTTCTCGCAGCGGTACTTGCTTTGCCGTTATACCTGAACAAAATACCATTGGCCTGTTTAGCAAGTGTTTTATTATACACGGGCTATAAACTTGCCCACCCTTCCGCTTTTAAAAAGGTAATTGCAGAAGGTTGGAAGCAATGGGTTCCCTTTTTAGTCACTATCGTCGTAGTCGTAGGTGTTGACTTATTGTGGGGTATTTTTGTAGGAACCTTGGTGGGCTTAGTCTTCGTCTTAGTGACGAATTATTCGTCTGTTTTCACCGTTTTCCAAAATGGAAATGAAGTATTAATTAAATTCCAAAAGGACGTAACTTTTTTACACAAAATGGCCTTAAAAGAAGCGCTTCGGAGGATTCCAACGGGTTCTGAAGTGTTTATTGATATTTCAAAAGTGCATTTCATGGATCACGACATTAATTTACTTATTCAAGAATTTATCGCCACAGCTCACGAAAGAGGCATTGAGGCAGATTTAAAAAAGAAATAATCATGAAAGAATACAAAAAATTACTATTGAGTAACAAGGCTTGGGCTAGCGAAAGACTAGAATTAGACCCGACCTATTTTGACAATTTGTCGAAAACCCAAACCCCTCTTTTCCTTTGGATCGGTTGTGCTGATAGCCGCGTCCCTGCGGAGGAAATTACGCATGCGGATCCAGGTGATATTTTCGTTCATAGAAATGTGGCGAATATGGTGGTCCATACGGATATCAATTTATTATCCGTTTTGCAATATGCTGTAGAGGTATTAGAGGTGAAACATATCATTGTTTGTGGCCATTATAATTGTGGTGGGGTGAAGGCAGCGATGACCAATCACGATTTTGGACTAATTAACAAATGGCTACGTAACATCAAAGAGGTCTATGAAAAACACTATGAAGATTTGCATGACATCAAGGATGAAACGGCACGTTTCAATAAACTAGTGGAATTGAATGTTGCGGAACAGATCCAAAACTTAGCCAAGACTTCTATCGTCCAGAAAGCTTGGGGAAAACGCCAATTCCCTCACTTGCACGGCTGGGTATTCGATATCCACAAAGGCGAGATTAAAGAGGTGTTGAATATCAATGCCGGCGAATGGAAAAGTCCTGTTTTCCATTACGATTTTTAAAAAAAAGTGGGGGCCGCTGCGCGGCCCCCACTTTCATTATATTAACTAATCTAAACCGTCGTCTTAATCTTCAATTCATCCAACTGTGCTTGCGCCAATGGAGAAGGAGAATCGATCATCACGTCGCGTCCCGCGTTATTCTTAGGGAAGGCAATGTAATCCCGAATTGAATCCGTACCACCAAATAACGAGCAAAGGCGATCAAAACCAAAGGCCAATCCACCATGCGGCGGCGCCCCATATTCAAAGGCATCTAATAAGAAACCAAATTGTGCTTGCGCTTCCTCTGGAGTGAATCCAAGGACTTCGAACATTTTAGACTGAAGGTCTTTTTGGAAAATACGAATCGAACCTCCTCCTACTTCCACGCCATTCACGACTAAATCGTAGGCGTTCGCACGAACTTTTGCGAATTCCCCGGCTAACATCAACGGAATATCTTCCGGTTTCGGACTTGTAAATGGATGATGCATCGCAAACCAGCGATCTTCCTCCTCACCGTACTCTAATAGTGGGAAATCAACTACCCAATGAACTTTGTAATTATTCGGATCACGTAATCCCATACGTGTTCCCATCTCTAAACGTAATTCGTTCAATTGCTTGCGCACCTTGTCACCTTCCCCTGAAAGCACCAAAATTAAGTCACCTGGCTCTGCGTTAAAGGCCGTAGCCCAAGTCGCTAAATCTGCTTCTGAATAAAATTTATCCACCGACGATTTAACTACACCATCCGGTTGAACACGCGCATAAATCAAGCCTTTGGCCCCGATTTGCGGCCGACGAACAAAATCGGTTAATTCATCTAACTGCTTGCGCGTATACTCAGCAGCACCCTTAACACAAATACCCAATACGGTGTTCGCCGCATCAAATACCTGAAAATCTTTTCCAGAAGTCAAATCAATACCCTCGCCCTTTAACTCCACAAACTTCATATCAAATCGAATGTCCGGCTTATCCGAACCGTAATATTTCATCGCATCCGCATAGGTCATACGTGGCACTTGGCCGATGTCGAAGCCTTTCACATTTTGGAACAAATGACGAATCAATCCCTCAAACATATTCAGGATATCTTCTTGCTCCACAAATGACATTTCGCAGTCGATTTGAGTAAACTCAGGCTGGCGATCTGCGCGTAAATCCTCATCCCGAAAACACTTCACAATTTGGTAGTAACGGTCGAAACCGGAAACCATCAATAATTGCTTAAATGTTTGTGGAGATTGTGGTAAGGCATAAAATTCACCTGGATTCATGCGCGAAGGCACGACAAAATCACGCGCTCCCTCCGGAGTGGATTTGATTAATACAGGCGTTTCAACCTCAATAAAATCTTGCTTATCTAAGTAATTACGCACTTCGCGACCCACGTGGTGACGCAATTGCAAACTTGCACGAATCGGATTACGACGCAAGTCTAAATACCGGTATTTCATGCGGATATCATCCCCTCCATCCGTTTCATCTTCAATCAAAAAAGGTGGCAATTTGGCTGGATTTAATACCCGAATGCCCGTCACCTTTATCTCAATGTCGCCCGTGGGCATTTTGTCATTTTTTGCCAAACGTTCTACAACCACACCTATCGCCTCCACAACAAATTCACGGCCTAAACTACGGGCGATTTGTAACGCCTCTGGAGTCGATTTCCCCTCCTCTAGCATCAATTGCGTAATCCCATACCGGTCACGTAAATCAACCCAAATCATCCCTCCTTTGTCGCGCGTCTTTTGTATCCAGCCACATAAAGTGACCGTTTGACCTACATGGCCCATGCGCAATTCGCCGTTCGTGTGTGTACGTAGCATATTTTAAATTAAAAATTCGTGCAAAATTACAGAAAATGAAATGGAGTGTAAAACATTTACCCGTTTATTCTTATTTAGTTAATTTAGAGCTTCAAAAATAAATCAGTGGCGCAAATCGGAATCGTAGGATCAGGAATTGGAGGTATCGCTTTTGCGATTCGAATGGCATGCTTGGGCCAACAAGTTCACGTGTTTGAAGCTAATGCCTATCCTGGCGGAAAATTAGCCGAAATCACGCTCGATGGCTATCGATTCGATGCGGGGCCGTCGTTATTTACATTACCGCAACTCGTTGATGAATTATTTACCCTTGCCGGAAAAAACCCACGAGAATACTTCCAATACGAACGTCTGCCGGAAATTTGTCGGTACTTCTGGGAAGATGGGACACGCCTGAATACCCATCAAGATCCTGATAAAACTTCTAAGGAAATCGCCGAAGTACTTGGAGAATCAGCCACGAACATTCGCGATTACATCACAGAAGCAGGAATAAAATATAACATCGTAAGTGATCTTTTTCTGGACAACTCCTTACACAAATTGGCTACGTGGACAGGCAAAAAAGCACTAACGGGATATGCAAATTTACACCGCCTCGGTCTTTTCGAGACCATGCATACGCATCACCAAAAAAGATTTTTAAACCCCAAAACGGCCCAGTTATTCGATCGATATGCTACCTATAATGGGTCTGATCCCTATCAAACACCGGCCACTTTATCCATTATTCCACATTTAGAATACAATTTGGGGGCGTATTTTCCATCAGGGGGAATGATTGAAATACCTAGATCTTTATCCCGCTTGGCAAAAGATTTAGGCGTTGAATTCCACTTGGAAGAACCGGTGACCAACATTCGATGTGCTGGTAATCAAGTTACCGGGTTGGACACAACAAAAGGAACTTATGACTTTGACTACGTAGCTAGCAATGCAGACATTCGTCCCACATATGATCGATTATTACCTGAGATCACCAAACCGAAAAAATTACTAAATCAGCCAAAATCAAGCTCAGGAATTATTTTTTATTGGGGGGTAAACCGCACATTCGATGAATTGGGCGTGCATAACATCTTTTTTGCAGAAAATTATAAGCGGGAATTTGACGCAATTTTTAAAACGCAAACAATGGACGAAGACCCAACGGCCTATGTACATATTTCTAGCAAGGTAGCTTCAGAAGATGCGCCTACAGGTTGTGAAAACTGGTTTGTATTGATGAATGCCCCAGCAAATAGCGGGCAAGATTGGGACAATCTAGTCGCTGAAACACGTAAAAATGTAATCGCAAAAATTAGCCAAATTTTAGGGGTGGATCTTGAAAAACACATTGTTTCTGAGGACTACCTTGATCCCCGCCGTATCGAAACGCGCACCTCCTCTTCAGGTGGTGCCTTGTACGGAAATGCATCCAATAATAAATTTGCGGCGTTTTTACGGCATCCTAATTACCGACCGAGCATCAAAAACCTCTATTGGATTGGTGGAAGTGTCCATCCGGGAGGCGGGATTCCTTTATGCCTCAGTTCAGCGAAAATCGCAGCCAAGCTATTTCAAGAAAATGCTTAATTTTGCATCAAATTCTTAATACGTATGATTCAGAGACCACAATCCCTTTTATTAGCCTTAGTAATTTTTGCCAATAGCCTTGCCACATCGACGGGCTGGCCAATATGGAGCAAAATAGGTGCATCAGGCCAAAAAGCAACTCTTTTCTTCAATGAATGGACAGTATCGCAAGGGGAACAAACTACAGCAACACACCCGACGATCGCGATTGCGATTTTAATCACCTTATCCACCATCATCACCTTAGTAACGATTTTTTCATTTAAAAATCGTGTCCGCCAAATGATGTTGGGCTTAGTCAATTCACTACTACTTGCAGGCGCGATGGCCTATGCTTTTTGGGTGATATTTAAAAAGGCGATGCCTACGTTTGATCCGGAAATTCAAGGAAAATATGGTTATGGATTTTACGCGATGGTGGTCGCGCTACTAGCAAATATGATTGCGAATCGGTTAATTCGGAAGGACGAAATGCTCGTGCAGTCTTCGAATCGCATGCGCTAATTTAGACAATTCCCTCTTTTAAAAGGTCGTGGATATGGACAAATCCCACGGCCTTTTTATTTGCAAGCACAATCAATTGCGTAATATTTAAGGATTGCATAATCGCCAATGCCTCCGTCGCATAAGCGTCTGAATCAATGGTTTTTGGGGTTCGATTCATCATATCGATGACCTGAATGGCTGACCAGTCGGCCTGCATTTCTAACATACGGCGTACATCGCCATCCGTAATAATCCCCAATAATTCACCGCCCTCTACTACAGCGGTGGCCCCAAGCCGCTTCGAACTAATCTCGTGAATTGCCTCTTTAATAGTTGCCGCAGGCACAATGGAAGGAAAATCATGCTGAGGATATAAATCAGAAACCTTCAAATACATCCGCTTTCCCAGGGCACCGCCGGGATGGTATTTGGCAAAATCCTGAGCGGTAAACCCCTTGCATTCCAACAAGCAAACTGCTAATGCATCACCAAGGGCCAAGGCTACGGTCGTTGATGTTGTAGGCGCCAAATTCATTAAGTCCGCCTCTTGTTCTGCGAACGCATGTAAAATATAGTTGGCCTGCTGCCCCAAATACGACTCTCTATTCGAAACCATGGCAATTAACGAAACGTCTAGACGTTTAATTAAGGGCACGAGCACTTTGATTTCGGGGGTATCGCCGGATTTGGAGATGCAAATCACGGAATCACCCGACTGAATCATTCCTAAATCGCCATGAATGGCATCGGCCGCATGCATAAATAAAGCGGGCGTCCCCGTTGAATTCATTGTGGCAACAATCTTCTGAGCAATAATGGCAGATTTACCAATTCCCGTAAATACAATCCTGCCCGGGCGAGCTAGCAAATGTTCAACACATGCTTCAAATTCGGAATCGATTGCTTGACTTACATATAAAATGGCCTTCGCTTCTTGCGTTAAAACTTTTTTTGCTGTGGATTGAATATTTTTGCTTAATTTCAATGTTAGTAAGGATTATAAGGGTTCAAAGATAAGACAATCAAAAAGAATACCGCCAAGTAACAAAACGCAAACGCCACGATCAATCGTATGACCAATCCCATTTCACCTAATGTTTTAAAAGAGCAACTCAAAAAGACATTTGGCTTTAGTCAGTTTCGAGGCGAGCAAGAGGCGATAATCCAAAATACAATTGCTGGAAACCACAGTTTTGTCCTAATGCCTACGGGCGCCGGCAAATCACTGTGCTACCAATTACCTGCCATCATCATGCCAGGCACAGCAATCGTCATCTCGCCTTTGATTGCATTAATGAAAAACCAAGTAGACCAAATGCTTGCTTTTGGCATCAATGCTCAATTTTTAAACTCTTCATTAAGTCGGGCCGAAATCAATCGCGTCAAAGCAGAAGTGATTAGTGGTGTCGTCAAATTATTGTACATCGCGCCTGAGTCATTGAATAAGCAGGAGAATTTGAATTTCCTCCAACAAGCCAATATTTCATTCGTGGCGATCGATGAAGCGCATTGCATCTCCGAATGGGGCCATGATTTCCGACCCGAATACCGTAAGATCCGAACGATCATTGAGAATATAAATGCAAAATTACCAATTATTGCGTTAACGGCGACGGCGACTCCGAAGGTCCAACAAGACATCCAAAAAACATTAAATTTAGAAGATGCGACAGTTTTTAAAACGTCCTTTAATCGGAAGAATCTTTACTATGAAATTCGATCTAAGAAGGATATTGACAAACAACTGATCCGCTTCATTAAAGGTCATTCCGGAAAAGCGGGTATCATCTATTGTTTAAGCAGAAAGCGTGTGGAGGAAATTTCTGACCTGCTTTTGGTGAATGGGATAAACGCCCTTCCCTACCATGCCGGCTTAGATCCGCAGGTTCGTATAAGCAATCAAGAGGCATTTTTGAATGAGGAAGTAGACGTGATGGTGGCGACGATAGCCTTTGGAATGGGCATCGACAAGCCGGATGTGCGTTTTGTCATTCACTATGATGCGCCTAAATCGCTGGAAGGATATTATCAAGAAACAGGTCGAGCAGGACGCGATGGCCTAGATGGCACATGTATCTTGTTTTATACCTACGACGATATACTGAAGCTTGATAAATTCAATAAAGACAAAGCCGTTTCCGAAAAGGAAAATGCCAAATTACTCTTGAGTGAAATGGTCTATTATGCCAATTTGGGGGTTTGTCGGCGCAAGCAATTACTCAGCTATTTTGGCGAGCACATGGCTGAAAATTGTGGTTTCTGCGATAATTGCAAGCACCCAACGGCCACATTTAAAGTAGAAAAGGAAGTTCATTGGGTATTAGATGCCGTGAAACAAACGGGGGAAAGGTTTGATGCAGAGCATTTAGCGGATGTATTGGAAGGGAAAAGCAATCAATATACCCAAAGTTACGAGCATGAAAAACTGAGTTGCTTTGGGATTGGGGCAATAGCACCTTGGAATGTTATTGAACCGGAGGATGACGAGGATGACGAAGATGATGAAGACGGAGATGACGACGCGCCGAAAAAACCAAAGCTACTAAAGAAAACAAAAAGAGAGCCAAATCCGGAGAGCCAAAAATCACCTTGGATCTCGTTTATAAAGCAAATGGTCATCTATGACTTACTTGCTAAGGACGTAGAAAATTATGGAGTCCTAAAGCTTAATGAAAAATCAGCGGCCTACGTAAAAGATTCGTATCCATTAACGTTCGCGCGTGATCATGATTATGAGCAAGAGGCGATAACGGCTGAAAATGAGGAAGAAAATGCGGCATTGGGCGCAAAAGCGTATGATAATGCATTATTTGAAATATTAAAAAACTTACGTAAAAAAGTAGCGAAGGAGAAAAACCTTCCTCCATATGTAATTTTCCAAGACCCATCACTAGAGGAAATGGCGACTACCTACCCGACAAATCAGGAGGAAATGGCGCAGATTACTGGTGTGGGAATGGGTAAAGTAGTCAAATTTGGAAAGCAGTTTATAGATACAATCATTCGCTATGTGGATGAAAACGAAATTGAAACTGCTAAAGAAGTGGTGGTCAAGTCGACGGTCAATAAATCAAAAATCAAAATTTACATCATTCAACAGGTTGATCGCAAGATTGATTTAGATTTAATTGCCGAGCAGAAAGAATTAAACATGTCGGAATTGATTGAAGAGATTGAGGCTATTTGTTATTCAGGAACCAAATTGAACTTGGATTATTTTATCAATCAAGTAATTGAACCGGATAAACAAGACGAAATATTCGACTATTTCTTATCGGCAGACACCGATAACATCGCACAGGCTCTGGATGAATGTAATATTGAAGATGTGAGTGAAGAAGAATTGCGTTTGATGCGCATTAAGTTTTTGAGTGAATTAGCCAATTAGATTTATGAATGTTTTAATTATCGGTTCAGGAGGTCGTGAGCACGCATTTGCATGGAAGGTTTCCCAAAGCCCATTACTTAGTAATTTATTTTTTGCTCCGGGTAATCCGGGCACAGCCACTTTTGGCACAAATTTACCTGTAGGCGTCGCTGATTTAGCGGGTATTGTTCAGGCAATCCGCGAAAATCAAATTGAATTAGTGGTTGTAGGGCCTGAGGAACCCCTTGTAAAAGGAGTTCGAGATTACATCGAATCACATGCCGATTTAACGCATGTGGGGATTGTAGGTCCAGGCGCGGCAGGTGCACAATTGGAGGGAAGCAAGGATTTTTCAAAAAAATTCATGCATACGTATGGCGTCCCTACGGCCGCTTCGGAAACATTCACAAAAGATACTATTGAGGCTGGTTTAGTCTATTTAGAAAACGAATCCTTACCAATCGTATTGAAGGCCGATGGGCTCGCTGCTGGAAAAGGGGTGATTATCGCCCAAACATTAGCGGAGGCGCAAAGCTCGTTGAAAGAGATGTTGTTAGACGCAAAGTTTGGTGCGGCATCCGAAAAAGTAGTCATTGAGCAATTTTTGCGTGGTATTGAAATGTCTGTATTTGTTTTGACAGATGGCGAAAATTATGTGGTCTTACCGGAAGCGAAGGATTATAAGCGGATTAGTGAAAATGATGAAGGATTGAATACGGGTGGAATGGGCGCTGTTTCGCCCGTACCATTTGCAACGGCCAAGTTCATGAGTGCCGTAGATCAAAAAGTGATTAAACCGACGCTTGCTGGATTGAAAAAAGAAGGTATTCCGTATAAGGGATTTATATTTATTGGTTTAATGAATCACGAAGGGGAACCCTATGTGATTGAATACAATGCAAGGATGGGTGATCCTGAAACCGAGGTAGTCTTACCTAGAATCGAATCGGATTTCTTATCTTTGCTACTTGCAGCTGCACGTGGCACTTTGCACGAAGAGAAAATTGAAATCTCGGAGCAATTTGCCGTTACGACAATGGTTGTCGCTGAAGGCTACCCAGAAGAATATCGGAAGGGAGACGTAATTAGCGGATTGGATTTAGTAACAGATGCAATTGTCTTCCAAGCGGGAACGCGAGAAGAAAATGGACAAATTTTGACTAGTGGGGGGCGGGTTATTGCACTCACAGCAACTTCAAATACCCTGGAGAAGGCGATACAAAAGTCTCAAAAGGCGGCCCAGTCGGTCCAATTTGAAGGTAAAAACTTTAGAAGAGATATTGGTCTCGACATCCTACGTTATAAAGGATAAGCGATCGAAGGAATCAATAGCATATGGCATGTAAATCGTGTTCAACGGGATCTTGTGGATCCAAAAGTGTAGAAGGAGAAGTTTCGGGCTGCCAAAGTAATGGCGGTTGCGGCACAGGTGGGTGTAATAAGATGAATGTTTTTGATTGGCTGTCCGACTTGGATGTCCCTCAATTTCAGCGTTTTCATATCGTCGAAATCAAATTCAAAGGAGGTCGTAAAGAATATTTCCGGAATTCAAATGGGCTGATGCTACACACAGGTGATGGTGTCATGGTTGAGTCCTCCTCAGGAATTCACATGGGAGTTGTTTCCCTGCAAGGCGAATTAGTACGCCTGCAATTGATGAAAAAGTCAATTAAAGACGATGATAATTTGAAAAATATCATCCGTATCGCTAGCGATAAAGATCTTGAAAAACATAACCAAATGATAGCGCGGGATATGCCTACGATGTATCGGGGCCGACAAATCATTGGGGATCTTAAATTAAATATGAAGCTTTCGGATGTTGAATTTCAATCGGACGGAACGAAAGCCATCTTTTATTATTCGTCGGAGGATCGCGTCGATTTTCGTGAATTAATTAAATTATTAGCAACGGAATTTAAAGTGCGCGTAGAAATGAAACAAATTTCTTCGCGACAAGAGGCAGGCCGCTTGGGTGGTATTGGTGTCTGTGGGCGTGAGTTATGTTGTTCGACATGGCTGACCGACTTTAAAAATGTAACTACTTCAGCGGCGCGTTATCAAAATTTATCGCTTAACCCTGTTAAATTAAGTGGCCAATGCGGTCGCCTAAAATGTTGTTTAAATTACGAATTAGAGACGTATATGGATGCACTGAAAAGCATCCCAACAATTGAAGGCCGATTAAAAACTAAAAAAGGGGAAGCTGTTTTACAAAAAACAGATATTTTCAAGCGCATGATGTGGTTTGGGATTGTGGGAGAAGAAGCAATCTGGATACCTGTTAGCTGTGACCGCGTTAAAGAAATCATTGATCTCAATAAAAAAGGAATCATTCCTGAGTCATTTAGTGACTTAAATCCAGATGCCCCGGTAGTTGAAAAGCCAACCTTATCCGAATTAAATTCGGATTTAGAGCGGATGGACAAAAAATACGGTGGTAAAAAACCGAGTTCTGGAGGCGGAAAAGGGGGCAATCGCGGAGGCCGTGACCGATTTGAAAATAGAGGCCCACGCCCTGAGCGTGGCCCAAGACCGGATAATCGGGGACCACGCCCAGATGCAACAACTCAACCGAACGTGAATGCAAATCCGACAGCAGAAGGTGGTTTGACAGATGCAACGGGCCAACCCAAACCCTTCAAAAAGAAATTTAAGAAGAAATTTAAGCCAAGACCACCACGTGAAGGGGGATCTCCTGAAGCCCCATCAGCCTAAAACGACATGAAAATAACCTCTAGTATTTTATGGGTTATGGTATTGATAAGTCTCCTGAGCAGCTCTTGTCAGTCGGACGCCGTTTTTGACCAAACTGAATCCTTGGTTGAAAATGGCTGGGTGCAGAAAAAACAAATCGTTTTTCCTTTCGAAATTAAAGACACCGTAACCGTCTACGATTTACGCGTCGCGATTCGGCAATCAAATGAGTACCCATTTTATAATTTATATTTTAATTGTTGGGTTATCCAAGAACAACAAGGCGTTTGGAAAAAAGCTTTTGCTGAAGCGATACTCTATGATCCCAAAACAGGTAAGCCAAAAGGCGGCGGTTTAGGGGATATGTACAGCCACTCATATACTATTTTAAAGGGATTGAAATTTCCACGTCGTGGGAAATACCGCGTAGCTTTGGAGCAGTATATGCGAACTGATACACTCAAAGGTGTCGTTTCCGTCGGCGCATCATTAGTCCCTAGCCCACTATAACAATGGCCAAGATAGACGATATTGATAAACAAATTTTGGCATTTCTACATGAGGACGCATTCTTGTCCAATAAGGAAATGGCGACTAGGCTTGGAATGAGTGCAACACCTATTCATGAGCGTATAAAACGGATGGAAAAAGAGGGTGTCATTACTGGTTACCGTGCGATGATTAATCCAAATAAATTAGGTAAATCATTGACCGTATTTTGCGATATCTCCTTAAAAGAACACGCGGCTGATTACCTCAAGCAATTTGAAACGGATGTCATGTCACTTTTAGAAGTACAAGAATGTTATTGTGTTTCGGGACACAGTGATTTTTTGTTGAAAATCGTGGTTTCCGACATGGATGAATACCGAAATTTTATTTTACATAAATTAGCTAGCATCAAGAATATCGGTAACGCTCAAAGCCATTTTGTGATGAATCAAATACAAAATGAGCAAATTTTACCTTGGCTTAATCAAGGAAAGAAAGAATAAACCTACAATTGAGGATAGCGCAGTTAGCTACACTCAGTAATTTTAAAATTGATTTAAACCGTTGACCATTAAACCATGAATAAAGTAACAAAATCGATCCTTGGAGTTTTGATCTTAGCGCTAGTTTTAGGACTTGCCTTTTATCCAAAAATCAAAAAAACGTTTAGCAAAGAGAAAACGCAGGATGCCAAAAAAGACAAAAATGGGAAAGGAGGGAAAACTGCCGTTGTCGTTACAGTGGTCAAATCTACCCGATTAGACGATTTAATTAGCTCGACGGGATCAATATTGGCGAACGAAGAGGTAGAAGTGCGTTCAGAAATCGCCGGAAGAATTATATTACTCAATATCAAAGAAGGCGATGCCGTCAAAAAAGGAACGGTATTATTCCGTATCAACGACGACGATTTACAAGCCCGTTTGCGCAAATTAGGTTTCAATAAAAAATTAGCCGAGGATAATGAGGCGCGCCAAAAAGTACTTTTACAAAAAGAAGCGATTTCCCAGCGGGAATATGACATCGCAGTTAACTCGGTCAATACGATTTCTGCTGATATTGAAGACCTAAAAGCCCAAATTTTAAAAACGACCGTTTTAGCACCCTTCGCAGGAACGATAGGTTTTCGCTATGTGTCCTTGGGTAGTTATATCTCACCCACAACGCGGATTGCGACATTAACGAATACAAATCCAGCCAAAATTGAATTCTCCATTCCTGCAAAATATGCGACGGCCATCCGCAAGGGAAGCACAATCGAATTTATAACAGAGAGTGAAGAAAAAATGTACAGCGGAAATGTATATGCCATCGATCCTAAAATTGACCCCTTAACACGTACGGTTCAAATACGTGCCCTAGCACCTAATCCATCAGGAAATTTAGTGCCCGGAGCGTTTGCAAAGGTGAATTTGATCTTAAAAACCAAAGGTAATGCAATTCTTATTCCAACCGAATCTGTTGTTCCTGAGGCAAAAGGAAGCCGAGTTTTCATTGTCAAAAATGGCAAATCAATTCCTGTGAAAGTCGAATTAGGAAACAGAGGCGAAAAGAATGTGGAAATCATTTCAGGCCTAAGCATTGGGGACACGCTAATCACCAATGGTATCATTCAAGTGAAACCAGACGGCGAAGTTGAAATCAAAGAAGTTCTTCAATAAAAAGACATGTTGTGGAATCAATCTGTATGGCAATATAAATGGCGCAAGCTAGCTCACGTGCTAGCAGCTCAAATTGCCTATGTTCGATTCTATTTGCAAATTCGCGTACAAAAATGGAGGCGGCCAACAGATAAATTCATAGGGATATTGCTCGCTGAGCACCTCGGTGATATCGTTGCGGCAGAACCGATAATTGAAGCTTTATGTGGCAAATTCCCCTCGGCAAAAATTGTGTGGATTATAAAGCCCGCTTTTCGCGCAATACTTGAAAATCACCCAAAAATCGAATTACTCGTCGACGAGCAAAGCGTGTTGTTCAGCATGTATGTAACGAAAAAACACCCATTTGACCTATTTTACAATTTACACCTTGGTGATTTACGAAGTGATCCTTTCTTCCCGGGACAATTTTTAAAAAATTCTAAAGCAGCTGAGATGGGAATAACAAAGGAAAACTACCTTCACCATTTCAATCTATTAGAAGTCGTTTCGCAATTAGCCGACCTTGGAAAATTGATCGGATATCCACATATCTACCTCGAAAAAGGGGCGAAAAACACTTTTTTGCAAAAACCATATTGGATTATTCATCGCAAATCCAATGCCCAAATGCGTGATTGGCAAGATCCATTATGGTGCCGATTAATCGATCAGATTATTACAGAAAACGATGTTCATGTCGTTGAAATAGGCATAATTGAGCCATTGGCGTATCAATCATCTCGATTCACTTCGCTTGTAGGAAAAACAAGCCTCCATGAAACATTGCAGATTATCCGCGATGCGGAATATTTCATAGGTGTGGAATCAGGACCAGCACATATTGCAAACGCATTTCGAATTCCCGCACTGATTCTTTGCGGTCAATTTATAAATTTCGATCAATACAATGTATATTCTGGCGCATATCAACATGATGGTCTTGCCCAGATAGTATTTAACTCAAAAGGCACAGCGTCCGAATTAACGTTCGAAGACGTTTATGCCCAACTACCACAAAAAAACCTAGCTTAACATATGGCCTCTTTATCAGAAATTAGTATTAAACGCCCAGTCCTATCCATTGTGATGTCGGTCTCAATTATCGTATTTGGATTAATTGGCTATTCCTATTTGGGAATTCGCGAATATCCATCCGTCGAACCACCGGTAGTTACGGTGCAGACAAGTTATACAGGTGCGAATGCCGACATTATTGAATCTCAAATTACGGAACCTCTCGAGGAATCAATAAATGGTATCGCCGGTATTAAGACACTTTCCAGTACAAGTCGTGACGGAAGGTCCAGTATAACGATCGAATTTGATTTGTCGGTCAACATTGAAGATGCGGCGAACGATGTTCGTGATCGTGTCTCACGCTCGTTGGCATTATTACCAAAAGATGTTGATCCGCCAGTTGTCTCTAAAGCGGATTCCGATTCAAGCCCCATTTACAACTTGAATATATATTCCAATACAAGGGATTTATTAAGCTTAAATGAGATTGCTACGCGTAGTGTGAAGGAAAAACTACAAACAATTCCTGGAGTTTCTTCAGTTCAAATGTGGGGCGAGAAGAAATATGCGATGCGTTTAAATATCGATCCAGAGCGCTTGGCCTCATTCCGTTTAACGGCACCCGACATCGTGAATGCGTTAACGAAACAAAATATCGAACTTCCTTCTGGCAGTATCGAGGGAAACAATACCGAACTTACCGTGCGTACACAGGGCCGATTATCTACGGTGGAAGATTTCAATAACTTAATCATCCGAGAAGAAGGTGACCGCTCAGTGAAATTTTCAGATGTTGGTAATGCTGTATTAGCCCCCGAAAACGAGAAAACATTCTTTAAACGTGACATGGTCCCCATGATTTCGATTGCGGTGATTCCGCAGCCGGGTTCAAATCAAATTGAAATTGTCGACCAGATTCATAAAAAAATGAAGCAAATTCAAACGACCATCCCCGGTGATGTTATTTTGAAGGAGGGGTATGACAACACCAGATACGTGCGTAAATCCATCGAAGAGGTAGAGGAAACAATCTTGATAGCTATCTTATTAGTGACAATCGTTATCTTCCTATTTCTGCGTGATTGGCGATCTACGATCATTCCGTTAACTGCCATTCCGGTATCGTTAATTGGGGTATTCTTTTTCATGTATTTGGCTGGATTCTCCATCAATGTGCTCACATTACTTGGAATCGTTTTATCCATTGGTCTTGTCGTAGATGATGCTATTGTTGTTTTGGAAAACATATACTCCAAAATCGAGGAAGGTTTAACACCTTGGCAGGCGGCCTTGGCAGGTTCAAATGAGATTTACTTTGCCGTAATTTCGACCACGGTTACACTAGCAGCGGTTTTCTTGCCCGTTATCTTTTTGGAGGGTATTACAGGTCAATTATTCCGTGAATTTGGTATTGTAGTTGCCGGTTCCGTCATCATATCCGCCTTTGTTTCGTTAACCTTAACGCCCATGTTAAGCTCTAAATTACTCAAGGGTGGCCATTCAAAACCATGGTTTTACAATGTAACCGAACCTTTCTTTGTATGGATGACGCTGGCATACGAAAGCTCACTAAATTCATTTTTAAAAGTTCGTTGGCTCGCATGGGTAATCATGGTCGGGTTAATGGGCGTAATTTACACTCTTTTCAAAACAGGTGCTATTCCTTCTGAATTAGCTCCACTCGAAGACAGAGGTCAATTGCGGATTAATGCAACAGCACCTGAAGGGGCTACGTTTGAATATATGCTCAATTTTACGGATGAAATTTCAAAATTTCTTATGAACGAAATTCCCGAATTAGAACGAAAATCAATTTATACAATTACTTCGCCGGGATTTGGAAATGCGGGTTCGAATTCAGGCTTTATTCGTGTTTTGTTGAACGACACGACGAAGCGTAGGAGCCAACAAGCTATCGTGGATGCAATTCAACCCAAAGTGAAGAAATTCACAGGCGCGAAATCTATTGTATATCAAGAGCCTACTTTACAGACAGGTCAACGAGGAGGTGGGGGATTGCCCGTTGCTTTTGTTGTTCAAGCACCAAATTTCGAAAGATTAAAAAAATTGATGCCACAATTTATGGCTAAAGTACGCGAATCTCCCAAATTTGAAATTTCAGATATTAATTTAAAGTTCACCAAACCAGAACTACGATTGGAGATTGACCGTTCCAAAGCTCAAAATTTGGGAGTATCGATTCAAGATGTCGCCCAAACGCTCCAATTAGGCCTTTCTGGCCGTCGATTCGGATATTTTATCATGGACGGAAAGCAATATCAGGTAATTGGACAAATCAACCGTACCTCTCGAAATGATGTAAATGATCTCAAATCCCTTTATGTAAAAAATAACCGGGGTGATTTGATTCAATTGGACAACATGGTCAAAATAACTGAGCAGAGTACGCCGCCGCAATTATTTCGTTTTAACCGCTATTCAGCCGCGACAGTGACCGCACAAATGGCCAAAGGGGTAACATTAGGTGAGGCTCTTGACGAAATGGATAAACTTGCGAAAGAGACTTTTGATGAATCTTTCTCAACAGCCTATGATGGCCAAAGTAAGCAGTTTAAAGAATCAAGCTCCTCATTACTTTTCGCGTTTGCGTTAGCAATCTTGTTGATCTACCTAATCCTTTCAGCCCAATTTGAAAGTTTTATTGATCCATTCATCATCTTATTTACCGTACCTTTAGCTGTGGCGGGAGCGCTTTTGTCACTTTGGGATTTCGGCCAAACACTAAACATTTTCTCTCAAATTGGAATCATTGTTCTAATCGGACTCGTGACCAAAAATGGTATTTTGATTGTTGAGTTTGCGAACCAACAAAAAGATACGGGATTGATGAAAATGGAGGCCGTAAAAAATGCAGCATCTGCTCGTTTCCGCCCTATTATCATGACATCGCTTTGTACGATTTTGGGTATTTTACCTATTGCTTTAGCCTTAGGCTCAGGCTCTCAAAGCCGGGTTTCGATGGGTATTGCAGTCGTAGGAGGTATGTTATTCTCAACCACATTAACACTATACATCATTCCAGCAATTTACAGTTACATGTCATCAAGCAGGAAAAAAGTTGAACATGACTAAAGACGAAATTTGGATGCAACGTGCGCTAGACCTGGCCTTGTTAGGCGATGGGCACGTTGCACCTAATCCGTTAGTCGGCTGCGTAATTATACTCGAAAACAAGATCATCGGTGAAGGGTATCATGCCCGATATGGTGATTCGCACGCAGAGGTAAATGCGTTTAAGAACCTTACTAATACGGCAAAGGGAGCAACTGTATATGTAAATTTAGAACCGTGCAGTCATTTTGGAAAAACGCCTCCCTGCGCTGATTTGTTAATTCGAGAACGGGTCGCTCGCGTCGTCATCTGTAATTTGGACCCCAATCCACTTGTTTCAGGAAAAGGTATGCAACGACTTTTACAAGCGGGAATCGCAGTTGACATAGGCATACTTGAATCAAAAGGAGTTTATTTAAATCGGCATTTTTTTCATTTTCATGATAAAGGACGGCCGTGGGTCACACTAAAATTTGCAGAATCTAGCGATGGATTTATTGCGCGTGAAACGGGAGAGCCTGTTGGCTTTTCAAATCTACTTAGCCAAAAACTGGTGCACAAATTACGCACACAGCATCAGGCAATTTTGATTGGCGTAAATACGGCCAATGCTGATAATCCAAAATTAAATGCACGATTTTGGCCGGGCAATACCCCCATACGTATGGTCATTGATCCCCACAACCGCATGCGTCGCGACATAACACTCAAGACTGACGAAAGTGCGGTCATCATATTTACACAAGATTTCTCGTATGAAGAAAGTAATAAACAATGGATAGCGCTTGGAGAAAATCTGCTTTTGGGGATAATGAAATATTGTCATGACCAGGGAATTCAATCAATTTTGGTAGAGGGAGGTGCGCAAACCTTGGAGGCATTTTACACGGCAGGATTGTCTAATGATATCCTGAAAATCCGATCAGATGTATCTCTTTTAAAAGGAATCAAAAGTCCATTTAAAGATTTTATGTGGGACTCAATCGAACAAGTTGGAAATAATAACCACTGGCTACGCGCCAAAGAAAATCTGCGCTAATAAATACAAATTAAGACTTAAGATTATGGCGCTTATGATCCATGCGCTGACGGTCAACCAAGGTGCATTCACGAATTTGCCCATCTTTTTTGCATCACTAGTAAATAAAACAAGCGGTATAACTGCAAAGCTAAGTTGCATAGAAAGAACAACTTGGCTAAAAATTAACAAATCGCCAATCTTACTTTCTCCCCAGACCCAAGTAATAAAAAAAGCGGGTAAAATAGCCAACATACGTGTAATCAAACGACGAATCCAAGGTTTCAAGCGCCAATCTAAAAACCCTTCCATAACGATTTGACCCGCTAGAGTACCTGTTAACGTAGCATTTTGGCCAGAAGCTAATAAGGCAATAGCAAACAAAATAGCAGCCCACCGACTCCCTAAGGCAGGATTTAACAATTCATACGCATCCCGAATATCGGCTACATGCTGTTGTCCACTCCAATGAAACGCCGCAGCTGCCAGAATAAGAATTGCAGCATTAACAAAAAAGGCAATAGAAAGGGAAAGCGTTGAATCCCATGTGGCAAATTTAATGGCTTTCGTCCGTTCTTCATCTGTATGAGCAAAAGCCCGCGTCTGAACAATACTTGAATGTAAATATAAATTATGCGGCATGACGGTCGCGCCTAAAATACCAATTGCTACATATAATTGATTGGAATCCTGAAAAATTCCCGCCGATGGAATCAAGCCTTGCAATACAGGGCCAATTTCCGGCTGAGCTATAAAAATCTCATAAATAAAGCAGGCACTAATTACGCCCAAAAGTGCCAAAACGATTGATTCAAGAACCCTAAATCCCCGATTTTGAAAATATAAAATCAAGAAAACATCTAATATTGTAATAACAATTCCTCCCAAAATAGGTATCCCAAACAACAAATTTAAAGCTAATGCCGAACCTATAACCTCAGCTAAATCACAGGCCACAATCGCAAGTTCACAAATCACCCATAAGAAAATTGCGACAGGTCGGGAAAAGGCATCGCCACATGCTTGAGCCAAGTCACGTCCCGAGGCGACCCCTAACTTTAAGGCTAAGTGCTGCAAAAGAATAGCAAATAAACTTGATATTAATATAACGGATAACAACGTGTACCCAAATTGCGCTCCACCAGCTAAATCCGTTGCCCAATTTCCGGGATCCATATAGCCAACAGCTACCATAAAACCAGGACCCATGAAAGCACGAAGAGTCTTCCAAAAACTCCCTCCTTTAGGAATAGGGATGCTCGCATAAACTTCACTCAGTGAATGAGTTTTAACTTCAGAACGCCAAGGCTTAGACATAAATGAAAATCAAAAATCAAATATATAGAATATTCTAAAATAATTTTTAGACTTACCTAAAAATATTAGTACAAATTTTTTTGTACTTTTGATTTTTAAATCAATAATATGGCTATTTCCTTCGCAGAAGAAAACTATCTGAAAATTATTTTTAGGCTATCCGAGTCAACTAAAGAGGACATTTCAACCAATGCCATTGCTGAATTAACTCAGAATAAAGCGGCTTCAGTGACAGACATGCTTCGTAAAATGTCTGAAAAGGGTTGGGTAAACTATCAAAAATATCAAGGCGTTCGATTAAGCAGCCTAGGTGAAAAATTAGCATTGGATATAGTACGTAAGCATCGCTTATGGGAAGTGTTTCTCGTAAAAAAGATGGGATTCAATTGGGATGAGGTGCACGAAATCGCAGAGCAACTCGAACATATCGAGTCAGAAGAACTCATCGACAAGTTAGATGCCTTTTTGGACTACCCAAGGTCTGATCCACACGGCGATCCTATTCCGAACAAAGATGGGATTTTACCCCAATTAGGGTATGTATCGTTGGCCAATATGCCTATCGGAAAAGCGGGTAATCTCGTAGGTGTAGCTCAAGACTCTGCCGTTTTTCTACAATTGCTGACCAAACTTAACTTAAGATTGGGGGCGACGTTGGAAATAATTGAAATAAATGCATTTGATTTATCGGTATCACTCCGCATCGACAATAATCCGCCGGTATTGATTAGCCACGAAGTGGCCAAAAATGTATTGGTAAAACGCTAGCTTAATAAATCCAAGACCTCGTCCTCACTCAAAGCACGTAAAATACTTTCATCTGACGTAACTAGATCATTCGCTAAATCCAATTTGCGTTGTTGGAGCGAAAGAATTTTCTCCTCAACTGTTTCTTTGCTAATAAACTTGTAAGTAAACACCGTTTTCTTTTGGCCAATCCGATGGGCTCGGTCAATCGCTTGTGCCTCTGCAGCTGGATTCCACCATGGATCCAACAAAAATACATAGTCGGCAGCCGTTAAATTCAACCCTACTCCACCGGCCTTAAGTGAAATTAAGAAAACGGATTGCCCATCATCTTTTTGAAAACTTTCCACTTGACCCATACGGTCAGATGTACTACCATCTAAATATGCATAAGCGATACCTCGTTCGTCCAAAGCCCTCCGAATCAATCCCAAATGCTGAACAAATTGGCTAAAAATCAACACTTTATGATGTTGCTCTAACACCGTTTCTAGCTTTTCTAACACCGCTTCCATTTTACCTGATTCCCCAGTAAATCCTTCTTCACACAAGGCCGGGTGATTGGCTAATTGGCGTAATTTCGTTAATCCTTGCAACACCGAAAAGCGCGATTTTTGTAATCCTTCATCCTTAATCTGCTTTAAAAGGATGTCACGGTAAAACGATTTCGTTTTATCATACAAGCGTTCTTGCTCCTCCGACATAGCGCAATACGTAATCGATTCCATCTTTTCAGGTAAGTCGGCCGCCACCTGACGCTTCTCTCTTCGTAATAAATAGGGTTTAATCAAAAAGTATAAACGCTTTTTCTGATCACCATCCGCCTTTTTCTCGATAGGTATTTGGAAAGAATCCTTGAAATATCGTTGTGTACCAAGCAAGCCTGTATTGACGAAATTCATCTGCGACCACAAGTCCATCGTGGAATTCTCCAACGGTGTGCCTGTCATAACTAAACGAAATTTGGCATTTAATTTTTGCACTGCCTTGGTAATATTTGCGAGCGGATTTTTAATCGCCTGCGACTCGTCCAAAATAACATAGCTAAATGACTGCTTTTCAAACCAATCAATATCCGAGCGCACCATTCCAAAAGAACACAAAATCAAATCAACCTTGCCAATTTGAGCCTGTAATTTCTCCCGTTGGGGCCCACTATAAACCATTACACGAAGCTGAGGCGTAAATTTTTTAGCCTCCATTTCCCAGTTATATAACAAAGAAGTGGGCATCACGAGTAATGTTGGAAGTGTCTCTCCTTGCTCCTTTAAACTTTGCAATAAACACAGTGTTTGTACCGTCTTTCCTAAACCCATGTCATCCGCCAAACATGCCCCTAAACCAGCCACTTGACGCGTTCGCATCCACCGGTAGCCTTCAAGTTGATACGGACGAAGTGTTCCTTTGAAATTCTTTGGAATCGGAAATTCCTTCGTCTCTAACTTCAGGTCATTGAGGGTTTTTGCCTTCAATGAAGTCTTGACCAAATCCTGATTTTCCCACTCCTGAATCAACTGAAAATGCTGTCTGCGCAGATAAACGCCATCATCACCGGGACGTGTCTCGGAGAAATAAAATAAATCTTGGTAATCGTGAAACCAGTTATCTGGAATAATGGCGATGGAGCCATCCGGCAAATGAAATTCCTTTTTCTTCTGAAGAATTAATTGACGAATCTTCAAAAATGGAATTTGAAATTGGCCAAACGAAATAATGGCTTGAATGTCAAACCAATCAAATTTCTCACCAATACGAATACTAATTTCTGGCTTCCCTAAGAAGTAGCGCGGAGCTGAGCCATCTCCTTTAAAGTGAACGGTAAAGCCAGCTTGATCTAAATCTTGTTTGTGAGCGGTCAGCCATTGGACAGCATCTGAACGAGAAATCGTAGCCCTACCATCTGATTCCATCGGCAAGCCCATCGATTTCAAACTTTGGAAACTGCGTTTTTCCTTGACAAGCGAACGCATGATCTTTTGAAATGCAAAACTATCGGCTTTCTTCTCAAACAGAACATTCGCCTCCGCCGCCAAACCATCCCAAGGAAAACGGTTGTTCCCATACTGAAATGATAATACAAATTGCCAGCGATCCGCCGCTTCTAATGCTTTTTTCGAAGTTGGCTTATCATCCCCATCAAACTTAGGCACAATCGGACCATAGGATAATAAGTACTGGCAATTCTTCTCCGTATTCGTTATTTCAAATCCTTTGGCATGCACCGGATAACGGGCAACCATCGCTTTTACAAATTTTCGAAAATAGTCTTCCTCCATATTTTTGGGGATGACTACAAATTTTTTGGTCAGAAAAGCGCGTAATTTCTTACCTTCTAACTGGGGCTTAAAGTGATATAATTTTTGATTTAAAAGCATCCAAGCTGGTTCATCGCATAACATTAGCGCATCCTTATATTGGAACTCAAGCTTGTTTCCTTGATATTTTAATGATGGGAAATAATGTGTATTCTCTTCATTACGCATGAAATGAAACAAAACCTCAACAGCTTCAGCCTGGATTTGCACCGACTGCCGCATGGGGTTTCCATCATTCCCCATGATGAAAAGCGTTTTATCTGGGCAAATAAGTTCAAATATTTGAGCCCGCCGACGCTCAATATTAGCGTGTACTGATTCAGCAATCTCCTTATCCCCTTTCTCAGGATCAAAGGTTTTGAGATAAAATTCCTCAATCGTTTTGCGCTTCGATGTATTGTATTTTTCAAAAATGGCCGCAGGCTTCATTCCTTCAATCAACTTCACACATGCCTCATCGCACTCATCCAAGCCTGCAACAAATTCATGGTAATTGCGGGTGGTAAGGGTTTGATATTCCCAAGTCAACTGACCCTTCTCATTTAATTGCACGACAAACACCTCGAACAAGTAGCCCAAGCATTCATGTGATAATAAAGAGTAAACAACCTGAAAGGGTTTGTTTGGGGAGATCTTCATGTGCTATAAAAAACTCGAACCAACGAGTTATATGCGTAAAACCTTCAAAAATAAGGTTTTTTCATGAATTAATGATTTTTTTGCCGATATTTTAATCTAAGCCTTTATCAATCGTAGACATGCCCAATGCTCTTTCTCAGATTGAACCTGCAATGTAAGCCCATGTAAACTGGCTGCTTCGGCCAACAAAGATACGTCGGACGTATAAAACCCACTTAAGAACAAATAACCTCCCGAACGAATCCGCTTCGAATATTCTTCCAATTCGTCCAATAGAATATTTCGATTAATATTTGCAATCAAAACATCGTATACGGTTGCATCTTCGTCCCGAATATTTCCAAGTGAAAAAGTCACTGAAGGACAATCATTGAGTCCGGCATTCTCTATGGAATTCTCTACGGCCCATGAATCAATATCAAAACCATGAACACGCAAAGCACCGCGCTTCCAGGCAACAAAAGCCAAAATGCCTGTGCCTGTGCCTGCATCAAGCACCGTTTTATTGGTCAAATTTATTTCCAACAATGCCTCTACCATCAACGCCGTAGTTTGATGATGACCGGTACCAAAAGACATTTTGGGATTAATGATAATTTCAAGCGGAAAGGATTCATCAGCCTCATGAAAACTAGCTCGAATATGAACTTTATTTGAAATGCGAATCGGATCGTAATTAGTCTCCCAAACAGCATTCCAATTTTCCTTTTCGATGTCATTGTAAACAACATCAATAGGCCCTAAAAATAGATAGCGGTCTATAATTTCTTTCGCTTGATCCGCGTCATACACATCTGCCGAACAATACGCAGCTATCCCTGAGTCAAGATCTTCAAAAATATCAAATCCAATTTCGCCCAATTCGGCCATTAAAATATCCGTTATTTCAACAGATGCCGAAATAAGCAATTGCTTCGTAGCCATGTAAGGGTCTATTTATCAGTGGGCGGATTGGGGTCTTTTTTCCCAAAAACAGAGAAATGTATATAACGCTTCGGCTGCGTTCTAAAATCTATCAATAGGCGATCTAGATCTACAATCGTCTTATTCAGGCCCGTATAAAGTGAGTCGTTTGTCAAAAATTTACCCGCACTTCCCTGACCTTGTTCTAGTTTTGTAACGATTCGTTGGAGCGAAACAATCGCCCGGCTGGCCTCTTGTATGGTTTGCCCAATCCGTGCCGCCTGAATGGAATCGGCTACCGAATTAAACTTCATCAATAACGGTTTTAGCTGCTTTTCTGTTTCGGTTAAACTTTGAGACAACGTACGCATGTTGGCCGTAATTTGTTTGATATTCACACTATTTTCAGCCACGAGCGTATTCACTGAGCCATTAATGTTCGATACAGCACTATTGGAATTTTCAATTAAACGATTGAGGTACAGCCCTGTTTTTTCAAACTTCCCACTTACCTTCCGGAAAGAAACTAATAACGAATCTGCATTAGAAAGGACCGGCAATGCGCGCTCCTTAAGCAAAGAAGAAAGTCCTTTTTCATTCACGCCAGTTATGTAAGCTTCGTCGGCAATTGCTCCCTTACCCTGCAACTCTAACCGAATGACTTTCCCTCCTAGCAATGCCCCATCTGATAAATAAGCAATGGTTTTATCAGGCAAAATCAAACCTTTTTTAACCCAGATTTCGACTTTGATTTTATTCCCATCCAAAGGATCTAAAAATACATTTTTGACTTTTCCTACTTCAACTCCATTGATCATGACCAGGTTGGATGCTGTCAACCCATCCACGTTATCATACTGAATATAATAGGTATTTGATTTCGAAAATAGGTCATTCCCTTTCAAGAAATTAAACCCAAAATAGAGGATTAAAAAGGCCATTAGGGCCAAAAAACCTACCTTTAATTCGTTGCTTTTGAACATTTGGGCTATCTTTCTATGTCTTCTTTGTACTTCTTAAATGCTGTTGCAATGGCATCTGCCACTTGGGATTGTCCGTGCTCTGAGTTTAAATATTCCTCTTCCTCGGCATTAGTCAAAAAACCCGTCTCCACGAGTACGCTGGGCATAGCCGTACGCCAAATTACCAAAAATCCAGCTTGCTTTACCCCAAAACTTTTCCGTTTGTAGGTTTTTGCAAATTGGTCTTCTACTAATGAAGCGAATTTGACCGAGCTAGCCATAAAGGCACTTTGGTAATTTGCCATCATAATGTGCGCTAATGGTGAACTTGGATCAAATCCATTATAAGCAGTCTGGTAATCTTTCTCTTGTAGGATAACCGAGTTTTCACGCTTTGCTACGTTCAAATTACCGTCTGTTTTGTGCAAACCCATAGTGTAGGTTTCGGTTCCGTAGGCCGACTTATTCGTTGCTGCGTTACAGTGTACCGAAATAAACAAATCTGCTTTGTTCCGATTCGCAATATCAGCTCGCTCAAATAACTCAATAAATTCATCTGTTTCGCGGGTATATATCACCTTTAAATCTGGGTATTCCGCCTTTAATTTGCGTCCTAATTCTAAAATAATCTTTAACGTAACTTTCCCTTCGCGGGCACCCTTGGGGCCTAAGCACCCTGGATCTTTTCCTCCATGTCCTGCATCCAAACAAATCGTCCGAATTACATTCTTTTTAGTTGGATTTGTTGAAGGCTGCAGTTCCGCTTGTGCATGACCGTAGACCAAAAATAAAGCCGCAATAAAAATAACTCGAATCGCTGAAAACATTATTTTTTCAATTATTAGACGTATGATAAGTGGCAATGATGTAATTTTACAAATTCCATTGCCACACGCAAAGATAATTTTTAAATTCCATTTGGTAAAGCAATCCACATATTACCTTTTTCTGTTCATAGGACTATTCCTTGTTGGCATATCGGATTCTTTCGCCCAACGGATTATTGAGAAAGATTCGGCTCAGTCGCGCGTCATTCAGGGAGATTCGCTAAACAAATCCCAAGATTTACAAACTACCGTATATTATTCAGCTTCAGACTCGACTATCTTGGATGCGGCAAACCAGGTTGTTTATCTGTACGGAAAGGCAAAAGTTAAGTATGGAGAAATCGTACTAGAAGCTAACTACATTCGGCTAGACTGGGAAACAAATGAAGTATTTGCCAAGGGGACATATGATTCAACTACCCATAAAATGGACGGATTACCCGTATTTACCCAAGGAGGAGATAAATATGATTCGGACGAAATACGCTATAATTTCAAGAGTAAACGCGCGGCGATAAAAGGAATTGTGACTCAGCAGGGCGAAGGATATGTCCAAGGAAAAACTGTCAAGAAAGATGAGGAGGAAAATCTTTACATCCGAAACGCTATTTATACAACTTGTAATTTAAGCCATCCACACTTCCACATCAATGCGAGTAAAATTAAAGTAGTAGGTAAAAAAGAAATTATTTCTGGCCCCTTTCACTTCGAATTAAATGATATTCCTTTGCCAATTGGACTGCCTTTTGGCTTTTTTCCTTATTCCCAACCAAAAGAGGCGGGGAAATCGGGTATATTATTCCCTACCTATGGAGAAGAGCCTACAGGCCGTGGGTTTTATCTTCGTGAAGGTGGTTACTATTGGGCGGCCAGCGAAAATATTGGTATACGTTTTACCGGACAAATTTATTCCAAAGGTGGCTGGGGATTGGGCGCAAATTCACAATACAATAAACGTTATCGATATAATGGAAGCTTTAATTTTGCTTTCAACAGAAATAGCAATGGAGCAGAATTTAATCCAACCAAACGGACAGATTTCTCACTTCAATGGTCGCACAGCCCACGTAGTCTAGGGAATTCTAGTTTCTCCGCATCAGTTAATGTCGCATCAAATTCCTTTAATCAATTCAACACGTTTTCAACGCAACAATACCTGACCAATACCATCGGATCCTCAGTTCAATACACAAAAAATATTGGCCAAATCGTTCGAAGTGGAGTTAGTTTACGGATCAACCAAAACACTACTACACGCGTTTTTGATGCAGGAACAGAATTTAACTTTGGCTTGAATCAGTTCCAACCATTCAAGAGAAAGAATTCAATTAGCGATCGATTTATGGACCAATTTCGACTGGGATTAGATTTTTCAGGAAGTATTTCATTGACCAACCAAGTTTCGGATCCTTTTACACGCTACGAGTTTGATGTTTTTCCTAGAGCGTCTAATAGTCAACGGGGGACCGTTCAAAGACCGTTTTTGCCAACTACCGCAGGGGAACTACCGCCAGGAGTTATCCCTGTAAATGCTAGTACAATCCCAATGCTATGGGAAAAAGCGCAGACGAAATTTCAGTATAGTGTTCCACTTTCCTTACCCAATATAAAGCTTACACCGTATATCAACCTGACTCCAGGTGTTTCATTGGCTGGAAATATGTTTACCCGATCCTACAAATACACCTACATGCCGATAGATTCAACCGTCCGTATTGATACCGTGGGGGGATTGCCAAAATTCAATTCCCAACTTTCATTTTCGGCCAGCATGAATACGCGTGTATATGGAACAGCGCGTTTTAATAAAGGTCGCCTAGAAGCGATACGCCATACGGCTGTTCCCAGTATTAGTTTGAGCTATGCACCAGATGTTTCTGATCCATCGTTAGGTTATTTTCAAGACGTCCGCATCAATAACCGTAAGTTTATTAATGCTGAAGGAGTAGAACAAATGGGAGATATTCGACGCATTTCAAGCTTTGATCCACGAACATTAAGTTATGGGGGTGCTACGGGTGCAGTTAGTTTTGGCATTCAAAATACGTTGGAGGCAAAACTAAAAACCAAATCTGATACCGCGACCAAACAAAGTGAAAAAATTAACCTAATCGACAACTTTGGGATTAATGGAAGCTATAACTTTCTAGCAAAAGAATTTCCACTATCCAATCTGAGCTTCACGGCTAATTCGCGTGTTAGGGAATTTGATGTCAACATCGGAGGCAGTATTGACCCGTATCTATATGTTCAAGACAAGGCATTTTTTGATGTGGGCCGACGAACCAACGACCTGATGTTTGGTAAGGGCGAGGGATTGGGCCGGCTACAAGGACTTAATTTATCCATAGGCCGCAGGTTTGCCCCTTCAAAAACAAAAGAAAAAACAAGTAAAGAAGGGAGCGAGTCACAATTACGTCAAATTAATCGCAATTTGGATGATTATGTGGATTGGAATATACCTTGGACTTTTTCGTTCAGTTATCAATATAGTTATAATCGGATGGGCTTAGCCGCTGCACAAAAAATCGCAGGTTTAACTTTTCAAGGAGAATTGAGCCTTACCGAAAAATGGAAACTTTCCGTGTCTTCGGGATATGATTTCAAATTTAATGGGTTAACCTACACGAATATGTCGGTGCACCGTGACTTGCATTGCTGGGAAATGAATTTTAATTGGACACCTATTGCAAGCCCATTTTATGGTCGAGCGAGTAATTATTCATTCGACTTGCGTGTAAAGTCCTCCTTGCTCCAAGACTTAAAATTATCTAGGAGAAGAAGTTTTTATGATAAGGGAGGATTCTAATTCAATTTATCTTTAAACGCCTTGAGGAATTTATCCATTTTAGGCTTTATGACGATCTGGCAATATGGTTCAGTGCCATTTTGATTGAAATAATCTTGATGGTAATCTTCAGCTGGATAGAATGTAGACTCCGCAACAATCTCTGTCACAATCGGATTGGGGAAGACATGTTTTTCATTCAAATTACGTTTCCAATTTTCCGCTGCTTGTTTCTGTGCATCATTGGAAAAGAAAATAGCGGAACGGTATTGCGTCCCAACGTCCGCACCTTGTCTATTGAGGGTTGTCGGATCATGCGTCTGCCAAAACACCTCTAATAAGGTTTGAAACGAAACGACATTCGGATCATAGGTAATCTGGCATACCTCAGCGTGACCTGTCAACCCTGTGCAAACTTCGCGGTAGGTAGGTTGTTTGATTTTCCCACCCATATATCCAGAAGTAACGGAATATACTCCTTTGACGCGCTGGTATACGGCTTCTACACACCAAAAACATCCGGCTCCGAATGTAATTGTATCTAATTTTGCGACTGAATTATCTTGCATGGTTGGCTTTTTTATCGATGTACCTCCGCACGAAAAATGAAGAAAAGCACCAGCTATGCTAAGTATTAATCCGACTTTTTTCAAATAGAAGCTCATATCTTTTTTTATTTTAATGTAGTTTTGCGAACTTAAAATTACTGAAGGATAACTAACAAGGTGGATGAATAGTTTTAAAAAATCGATTCCCGCTGCCTGGTCTATCGCTTGGCAAGATAAGCAATTTCAGTGGCGATTGATTTTAGCATTAGTGGTATTCGCTATTTTCCCTTGGAAAGCGGCTGAATATTTTCAGTGGATACAGTTACGAGATGGCAAAGTTTGGCCAGATTATATTTTAGCACAAATTCCTTCGGCAAATGTTTCATACCTGATTTTTGGGATAATTTATTGCAGTGTTATTTATTTAGTCATTCGCTTACTAGCCAAACCCCATCAATTTCTTTGGTTTGCTTGGGCTTTCAATATAGAGACGTTAATGCGCTCAATAAGTATCTATTTTGTTGCATTAAACCCTCCAAACGGCATAGTGGCCTTACATGACCCCATCGCCGAATTTTTTATATATGGAGATAATCTACCGATAACAAAAGATCTCTTTTTCTCTGGCCATACAGCAACGATGGTATTTGTTTGCTATTATTTAAGGGGTATAGAACGAAGGATAGCACTTGTTTTAGCGGGATTTTTGGTTTGTCTTTTGCTGATTCAGCATGTGCACTACACATGGGATATTTTGGCGGCACCTATAGCTACGCTTGCTTCTATTTGGATTGCGAAGCGACTGATTAACGCTTGATTGTAAAAGATTTACGATCTAGTTTTTCGAATACTGAATTATTTGACTTGTATTCAGGAATGACTTGCTTGATTTTTGCTACCAGTTCATTATTACCTCCATCCGCTAATAACTGAATCATCTCGGCTACTTGAATTTCCATGAATGCATAAGTAGGCGTATTAACTTTCGCCACCAAAATTTTAGGATGGTGTGTTGGCAATGAATTTTCATCGTTATTCAAAAGCTCCTCGTACAACTTTTCACCTGGACGAAGCCCAGTATATTTAATTTCGATGTCACGATCTACGCGTAATCCACTCAGCGTAATCATCTTCTTAGCTAGGTTGACAATCTTAACTGACTCCCCCATATCAAAAACAAAAACCTCGCCGCCCTCACCCATCGTTGCAGCTTCTAACACCAGTTCACATGCTTCGGGGATGGTCATAAAGTAACGTGTAATTTCGGGATGGGTTACCGTTACAGGGCCTCCGCGTTCAATCTGTTTCTTAAATAATGGAATAACAGAACCGTTAGATCCCAATACGTTCCCAAAACGTGTCGCAATAAATTTGGTACGCATACCATCCAATTGATTCATAGATTGCGTATACATTTCGGCAAAACGTTTAGTTGCACCCATCACGTTGGTGGGATTTACTGCCTTGTCCGTGGATACCATCACAAACTTATCCACGCCATTTTCAGCTGCTAATTCAGCCAAAACTTGCGTCCCGATAATATTTATTTTTACTGCCTCGTATGGATTTTTTTCCATCAATGGCACATGCTTGTACGCTGCGGCATGAAAAACAATACTAGGCTTATGCGTCTTGAAAATAAATGCCATTCGTTGGTAATCCGACACATCCGCAACCTTAACCACTAGTTCTGTATTGGAAGGAATCAACCCGGATAGCTCGTATTCCAAATCAAATAATCCCGACTCAGCCTGATCTACTAAAATAATTTTGGCTGGGAAATAAGCGATTAATTGGCGGACAATCTCACTGCCGATTGATCCTGCGGCACCGGTCACCATGATGGATTGCGAATTCATTTCTTCGCTGATCCGTTTATTATTCATTTGAATTTCCTCTCGGCCTAATAGGTCTTCAATTTTGACATTATGGATTTGATTAATTGCAAATTCCCCGCCTACCCATTTATCAACTGGAGGCAATGTTTTAACAATAACTCCTCGGTCTAGAAATACATCTGAAATCTTACGTTTGGCTTGTAACCCGATATTATTTATGGCCATAATGACCTGTAAGCCTTCGTAATTGTCTACAAACTTATCCAGGGTCTCGACCAGACTATACACGCGAATACCCTCGATCGTTTTATTGATTTTAGACTCATTGTCATCGATAAAGCCGAGCACTTGGTAATTGATGCTTCGGTCATTTTGAATGACATTTTTAGTTAACAAACCAGAATATCCAGCACCATAAATTAGCACTCCTACCGCAGGCTTAAACTCGTTAATAAATGATTCATAGAACGATTTAACGAGAAATCGAAGTGTCACCATCAAGAATAAACAGATGAAAAAATCGATAGCTAGAATGGACAAAGGAACATACAACAACATATCCAGTCCACTGTAATATCGAAGTGTAATCGAAAAAAATGCAGCAATAAACGTACCGGTAAATACCGCTTTTAAAATTAAGACAGCATCTTCAATACTTGTATGCCGAATGATCCCCGTAAAGGATTGAAAGTAAAGGAATGCGCCTATTCGAATGAGGAAAAGAAATAGAAAATGAAATTGAAAGTTATACAAATCAATTTCTTGATATCTAAAATTGGTTCGCAATAGGGTTGCTAACGTAAACGAAAACATGACAATCCCCAAATCAATAACTAATACCAGCCACCTAGAGAGGAAGCGGTTTGAGTATTTACGAATGAAGATAGATTGAGTCATGAAACAAAGTTACCAATAACTTGATAAAATATTTTTGAAATTTATTTTACGGAGAAAGATTGCCTCAATCGAGTGTATAGCTAGTTAGCATTTCGCGAATTCGAGGAATATCATTCCACAT
>CAMCXW010000018.1 GCA_945883625.1 Spirosoma fluviale | reverse complement strand
GCGCTAATTTCGGAATTGTCGTTCGTGTAATCCCAAGCTTTTAGATTAGCCCCAAAAGCCATGCCCCGTGCTGAGCTATTAATTCCTGACGCGATTAATGTCCCAGCTACGTGTGTGCCGTGCGAATCAGAGTTGATTGCCGATTCTTGTGGCGTGATTCGGCCGGTAAATTCTTGGTGGGTAGTTAAGGGTGTTCCTCCATCCCAAATCCCCAGCCATCCCGAAAGTGTATCTGATCCGCCACTTAAAGAGAGGCCTAATGAACCACCTCGATAGAGCTGATCCGTTCGTGTCATCTGCCCCGCGAACCGGTTGGAGTGGTGGGTCATATACATGGCTTCACCGATTTCATTAAATTGCTGGAACACAATTTTCATCCCATCACCAAGGTCCTCACTCAAATGAAGCCCCCTAATTTTAGCTTGTGCCTGACTTTTTTGGAATAAACTGTCGCTCGATTTACTGAATGCTGTTGCATTGGCTTGTCGTTTACTTAACTGATCATCTAGCCGATAAAGCGACTTGGCTTGACCAAAAAGTGGCCTATTTCCGACCAAGAGTAGGGTAAAAAGCAACCAGATTAGGTATTGAGGCGAGGCCTTCGACTGCATGTTGTTACTAAAGTAAAGTTCTAATTTAGCTTATTTCTTTTATTTCCACACGAAAGGTTTTTCGGTGGATTGGACTAAATCCTTTTTTTAGTACAGCTTTTCTATGTTCTAAGGTTGGATACCCTGCATTTCGTTCCCATCCATATCCTGGAAATTGGAGTGCTGCCTCGCGCATCCATTGATCGCGGTAGGTTTTGGCCAATATCGAAGCGGCTGCAATGGAAAAAAATTTCGAATCCCCTTTAACGATGCAGGTGTGTGAGATAAATGGATATTCGATGAAGCGGTTTCCGTCCACCAACAAATGATCGGGACGAATGGAAAGCTGTTCTACCGCTAGGTGCATCGCGCGTACGCTGGCCTTATAAATATTGATTTCATCAATTTTTGCATGGTCTACTTCGGCGATTGCATACGCTATGGATTCTGTTTTTATGACTTCGATGAGCGTTTCTCGTTGCTTGGCTGATAGTTTTTTCGAGTCGGTCAATAAGGGATGATAAAAGTCTTTGGGTAAAACAACAGCTGCCGCGACTACAGGGCCTGCTAAACACCCTCGACCCGCTTCGTCAAGTCCAGCCTCAATCCCATTCGGTGAATAATATGATAAAAGCGTACTCACTTTATTTTGCATATAATGTACCCATTAATCAAAAATACTTGGTGATTACATAAATATGGGTTAAAATTGAAGATTATTTCCAAAGGTATCCTTATGTTACGTCAAATTACACTGCTTACTATTGTCATTTTTGCATTCGTTGGCCAAATCTCCGCTCAAAAATACAAGCCGAAAAAGATTTTCCATTTAGAGGCAAAGTCGGCGCGATTTGTAGGCAGCGGCGTTTCAAACGAATCTTACTATTTCAAGCCCTCATTGGAGTTAGGAATTGGTATTCAGTATCCAATCACATCCCGAGTGAATTTTAGCCCTCAATTGACTTTATCACAGCGAGGTTTCAGTGGCAAGACGATTTTCTCAGATTCGGCATACACCAAACGTAACATTACTACCCAATATTTAGACGTAAGCCCAAATTTCGAGTTCAAGCTAGGTAGTTTATCTGAGTTTGGTAGTGGCTATTCTATTTGGGGAGGCCCTTATTTGGGCATAGGTTTGTGGGATAATTCAACGTATGAGAAGCGTGCACAGACAGCGGCAGGAAATTTTGCTACGGTTACAACTACCGGTGAAAGTTTTTCTCGGGATATTCGCCGTTTAGATATGGGTATTAAAGTGGGTATTGGCGTAGTAACACAAAACTTTGTTTCCTTTGGTCTTACGTATCAAACGGGCTTAATGAATATTTCTACTGAACCCGGCGAATTGCGCAATCAATCACTTGGTTTTTACATGCGTGTCTTTTTCGACGAGATCTTATAGTTAACGCGTAAATAATAAACGTTCCCCTTTTTTCGAAAGATCAAATTTGCCCGCCTGGTAAGCTAAATGGCCGGATACAAATGTGTGGCTGATGCTGTTCGGAAAAATGTGTCCTTCCAAGGGCGACCATCCGCATTGGTATTCAATATTTGACTTAGAAATGGCATACGGAGTTTGCATGTCGACGATAGCTAAATCAGCCCAATAACCTTCGCGAATATATCCTCGCTCCGTTATTTGAAAGCATTCTGCCACATGGTGAGCCGTTTTTTCAGCGATTTGTTCTAGGCTCAAGACACCTTCTTTGGACATTTCGAGTAGCATCAAAAGTGGATGCTGTACTAAAGGCAGACCTGAAGGTGATTTCCAATATCCTTGTTGTTTTTCTTCCCACGTATGTGGCGCGTGATCCGTTGCGATAACATCAATTGCTCCGGATTGCAATGCTGCCCGAATTGCTTGGCGATGTCGCACTTCCTTTATAGCCGGATTACATTTGATTAAGTCACCTAAGGTTTCGTAATCCGATGCATCAAACCACAGGTGGTGAACACAGGCTTCGGAAGTGATGCGTTTATCTTTGACTGCTTTTCCCGTTTCAAATAAGGCAAGCTCCTCCGCAGTACTGATATGCAGAATATGCAAGCGGGTGTTTGACTTTTTAGCTAAGTCCACAGCCATAGAGGACGATAAATAGCATGCCTCTTCATTTCGAATCAATGGATGAATGAAGGATGGAGCATCCTCCGGATACCTCGAACGAAACAATTCCAAACGCGCGCGCACGGTAGACTCATCCTCGCAATGTGTCGCAATTAACATTTCGCTACTCGCAAATAGGGTTTCAAGTGTTTTCATGTTGTCCACCAACATGTTTCCCGTACTTGAACCCATAAATACCTTAACTCCACACACATTTTGTTTATTGGTCCGAAGAACTTCCTCTAAATTGTCATTCGCCGCCCCCATAAAAAAGGAGTAGTTGGCCAATGAATTTTCGTGTGCTATGTGGTATTTATCAGCTAAAAGTTCTTGAGTCAATGCATTGGGAATGGTATTGGGCATTTCCATAAAGGAAGTTACGCCACCAGCCACTGCGGCACGCGCTTCAGTCGCAATTGTCGCCTTATGTGTCAAACCAGGCTCTCGAAAATGAACTTGATCATCGATCATCCCGGGAAAGATATATTTGCCCGTCAAGTCAATTACCGTATCGGCAGGTGTGGCACTAATTTGCGATGCAATCTGGTCAATACGTCCGTGCTTAATTCGGATATCTCCCGAAGTAATTTTTCCTTCGTTGACTATTTGGGCATTCTGCAACAGATATTGAGCCATGTTAATCGATTTTGATTTGGGTAATTCTGAATTCCGTCCGACGGTTTTGTTGGTGCATCTCTTCCGGACAATCCACGCCATCCACACACGCGTTCAGCAATTGGCTTTCGCCAAAACCCTTAGGTTTTATGCGTGTTTGACTAATTCCCTTAGCTAAAATATAGTTAACTGCAGACTCAGCTCTCGCTTGCGATAATTTCTGATTGTAGGTTTTTGTTGACCTAGCATCTGTATGCGCACCTAATTCTAAATTTATTTGTGGATTATCATTTAGAAAATAGATGACTTTATCTAATTCCTGTGCGGCATCTGGCCTAATATCTGATTTATTTACATTGTAATAGATGGAAGAGATTCCATATAATTGGGAAATTTCTTGGCCTACTTCCGGTTGGTCCATCGCTAATTCGAATGTATACGTTGTATCTGTTTGGTCCTTTGTGAGCTTGCCTACAGGAATGTTGCGACCTTGCATGGAGAATGCGTTTCGAACGGTTAGGTAGGATTCTTTTGATCCCTTAAAGTTCAGCTCATCTGTTTCCAGTAGGTCAAAAATGGGCAAATACCCTTGCTTATCGGAGCTGAATACCTGAGCTTCTTCATTTTCGCGTTTGATGCTAACGCTCGCACCAGGAATTGCTTGCCCTTCTAAATTTACGACACGCGTTTTTAAATGATAAGCGACTGTTTTGTTAATGGGGCTTTCTTTAAGTTTTTGGGGATTTTCGATTCCCCACCACGTATTCTCAGCTTGAGGTGATTTGAAATAATAGATGTCGTCGTCTCCTTTGCCACCTGGTCGGTTTGAACTAAAATATCCAGAAGTAGAATCAGAGAAGCAAATGGCAAAGTCATCCCCAATGGAATTCAGAGGTGTGCCAAGGTGTTCAACAACGATTTCATTTTCGTTCCGACTGGCCACATATAAATCCAGACCTCCAATCGAAGGGTGTCCGTCAGAGGCAAAATATAATTTACCGGCATCACTTACTTGTGGGAATGCTTCATCTCCTGGGGTATTTATGGTCGATCCCATGTTGATCGGCCGGCCAAACCTCCCCGAATTATCAATATTTACGCGGTATAAATCGAGCCCACCTTTTCCACCTCTTCGGTTTGAGCTGAAATATAGGGTCCGGTCATCGGTTGAAAAGCACGGACTACCATCCCAGGCGACGGAATCAGATATAGCCAGTCGTTCTGGTGTGGACCATGAATCCCCAATTTTGGTAGAAATGAATAAATCTACATCTGGTGAAGCATCTTTTTTCCCCGTATTTCCGCGCGCAAAAACCATTTTTTTACCATCGTTTGAAAAGGCTGGGGTGCCATCATTCGCATTTTCTAAATAGATTTGTTTACTGAAAAATGTGGGTGTGCCAATCTCAAGCTCGGATTTTAAAGGGGCAGTCACTAAACCCAAAAAGGGTAATCCATTATTCTTGTAAATCAGCGGCTTACTAGAACTTGTAAAAAGTAAGTTGGCCCCCTGTAAAACCGGAGCAAATTCAGTTTGAGCTGTATTTCCAATGATTGGATAAACCTGAACAAGACTTTTTTGCTTAATTAAATCAGGAATTTTGCTTAGGTTTTCTAATTCCATTTCGGCTTTTATTTGATTAGGCCGACTGGGTTTAGCGAGTAAAAATTTTTCAAGGTAAGTTTTGGCTTTGGCATAGTCACCCGTAGACTTAGCGGCCATGGCGATATGATAGCTGAGTAAATCGTCTGGTATTCCGGCTGTTAAAGCTTTTTCGAGATAGGGAAGCGCGTTACTGATGCGGTTAGAGAGGCGGTACGATTCGCCAATTATATACGCGGATTGATTATCAAGCTTATTTTTGGCGGCTAAAGGTTTTAGAGTTTGAATCGCCCAATCGTACTCTCCTCGTTCAAAATAGTTTTGTCCTTTTTGTGTAACTGATTGCATGAAACTGCAGCCGGACCCGATTGAAATAATCAGGACATAAATCAATGGAAGGGCTAAATTTGATATGAATCGAGGCATAGCTTAAATAAGAACTTTCAAATGTAATAAGCTATGCTCATTATTTTCATGTACATTTGTAGAAATTATCAAATAGGTAAGGAATATTATTCCGAATTAATACAGCAGTGATGTTGCATATTTTATGAGAAAAAGAATTCAAAAGGACGACAACCGTCGTTCAGATGCACCGCGTAACGCATCCGCATCAAGATCTGAAGGTAGATCATCAGCAAGAAATTTTGGAGATAGTTCGACAGGCCCGCGTAGCGAGTCAAGAGGAGAGTGTAAACCATTTAACCGGGAAGGATCAAGCGATCGTCCGTACACACCTCGCGCACCTCGTGCAGAAGGTGGCGAACGCCGACCGTACAACCGGGAAGGATCAAGCGATCGTCCGTATACACCTCGCGCACCACGTGCAGAAGGTGGAGAAAGCCGACCGTACAACCGGGAAGGATCAAGCGATCGTCCGTACACGCCTCGCGCACCACGTGCAGAAGGTGGCGAACGCCGACCTTACAACCGGGAAGGATCAAGCGATCGTCCGTACACACCTCGCGCACCTCGTGCAGAAGGTGGCGAACGCCGGCCTTACAACCGGGAAGGATCAAGTGATCGTCCGTACACACCTCGTGCACCACGTGCAGATGATGGGGGACGTCGGCCTTACAACCGGGAAGAATCTAGTGATCGCCCGTACACGCCTCGCGCACCACGTGAGGAAGGTGGTGAGCGCCGTGCATATAATGGAAAACCTTTTACTCCTAGGACGCCACAACAAGAATTTGACGGAGGAGAAAATACGCCTACACCATACCGCCGCGACGGGGGAGATTTCGAGCCTCGACCTACGCGCGAATTAAAACCAAGTTTTGAACCAAGAGAGGAAAGTCGTTCTTTTACCCCACGTGAAGATGGTGCTAGAAAAACTAAATTTTCGCAACGAGAAACATTCAAAAGTAGAAATCGGCATGATGAAGCTCCTGCATTTACCCCACAATATAAATTAGATCGTTATAAGGAGCGCGCTCCTGCCAAAATTCAAAAGAAAATTGCTCAAACGGAGCGAAGAGGAGATGAGGTTCGCTTAAATCGTTTCATTGCCAATGCGGGTATATGTTCGCGACGAGATGCGGATAAGTTGATTGAGGCGGGTGAAATCAAAGTGAACAACAAAGTAGTAACGGAAATGGGTTATCAGGTGAACCCGACTGACGTGGTGAAATATGGAAATCGTAGATTAAACCGTGAGAAGCCAGCCTATGTATTATTAAATAAGCCTAAAGATTTCTTAACGACGACGGAAGATCCTCAAGATCGTAAGACTGTTATGGAATTAGTGAAAAATGCGGGCGAAGCACGTATTTATCCAGTAGGTCGTTTGGACCGAAACACAACAGGCTTAATTTTATTGACAAACGATGGCGAATTAGCGGATAAATTGACGCATCCATCAAATGAGATTGAGAAAATCTATCAAGCCGAATTAGATAAACCGCTTACGGATGAGGACTTTGAGAAAATTAAGGCCGGTTTAACTTTAGAAGATGGAGAAGTTAAAGTAGATGATTTGGCGAAAGTAACTCCCGATGGCTATGTCGTTGGCGTGAAAATTCACTCAGGTAAAAACCGCATTGTTCGTCGTATTTTTGAACACTTGGGTTATGAAGTGACTAAATTGGACCGAACAACTTTTGCAGGGTTAACTAAAAAAGATCTACCTCGAGGAAGTTGGCGCTACCTAACAGAGCGCGAGTTAGTGAAGTTGAAGTACCTATTATAACAAAGAAAAGGCCCGATTCTCATCGGGCCTTTTCTTTGATTTGGAAGTATATATTAAATATTCATCAATGATTCGCGGCGTCTCATTTTTCCTGCAGGAATACCAAACATCATTTTAAATCGACGGCAGAAATAGGCCGTGTCTTTGTACCCAACTTCAGAACCAATCGCACGGATGGATTTCTTAGTCGTGCGAAGTAGGCCAACGGCCGCTTCCATGCGTTGGTATTCAATATAATCTTGTGGATTTATTCCGGTCAACATTTTGAAATATTGGCCAACGTAATCTTCGGAAACGTTCGCAACATTTGCGAGCACTTTGTTGGATAAGTCACCACCTATATGATCTTTGATGTACGCAAAAATATCAATTAAACGTGGATCTTTGAAATACGTACTGTTCGTTGCTAGTTGCTCGACGAACAAACGGTTTTGGATAATGTAGCGAATAACTTCGATGACAATTTCTTCCGTTTTAATTTTTATAATACGGCCTTTCCCGATTTCATCCGATAAATCTTCGAGCAAAATCTCCTTAATCGTTTGTGCTAGTTTTTCGTCCTTCTTAATCAAAAAAGGAGGAATATCTAAGGAGGTAAAGAAATTGACCGAATCAAAAACTTTTGCCTCAAAAGCAACCATACCAAATGAATTATGATGTGACCCAATTAGGGAAGAATCCATATTCAGATCAAAATATAATTCACGGTGTGTCATGAATTCCTCGTTATTGACAGCCTTTGGTTTTTCAGCGTTACCATAGGTTACGCTAACCATCTTACCGCCTGGAATAAAAAGCATGTCACCTTCTTCTACAGGAGTATCTTCTTCGCCAAATGAAACCTCCCCTTTGTACAAAATCAAGAGGGAGTTTTCTACATCATAGTAATTTTTGATGCGAATAGGTTGTAATATTCTAATGTTACGAGCCTTGATAAATTTAACTCCAAGGGACTCAATGATCTTATTATAATCTTCCATAAAATGCTGAATTAATGGCTCTAAACGCTACTTTGATTTTCAAAACTAGGACAAAACTAATAAATCAGATAATAATTCCAAAATATTTAGCGTAATATTTTACAAAAATGAGAAATCATTTTTGAGGTATATTATTGTAATATACCTATAAGCTTCGTTTAAGGGCTTTGGGAACTTTATAAATCAATGCCAGACTGTTTTTTATAATTATTTTTAGAGTTGGCAGAAAATTGAAATAAAATAAATTATTAGGTCATTTTTTATCTGTAAATTTGTTTTTTATGAAATTAGGCGGCGCTTTGACGCCCTTTTTTGAAACACCATGGGACTATTTAATTTCCTTACCAAGGACATTGCAATCGATTTAGGGACTGCAAATACCTTGATTATTCACAAAGATCAAGTGGTTGTGGATGAACCATCCATCATTGCGCTCGACCGGAACACAAATAAAGTGTTGGCTGTTGGTCGTCAAGCCATGATGATGCACGAAAAAACCAACGATAATATTAAAACTATTCGTCCTTTAAAGGATGGCGTTATTGCTGATTTTACAGCGGCAGAGTTAATGATGCGCGGTTTAATTAAAATGATGGACAAGGGTAATTCCTTTTTCACTCCAGCATTGCGCATGGTAATTTGTATACCATCAGGTATCACGGAAGTTGAGAAGCGTGCGGTAAAGGATTCAGCTGAACATGCGGGCGCTCGCGAGGTTTACATGGTTCATGAGCCTATTGCTGCAGCTATTGGTATTGGTATTGATATTGAGCAGCCTAATGGCTCGTTGGTAGTTGATATTGGTGGTGGAACAACCGAAGTTGCGATCATATCCTTAAGTGGAATTGTCGTTGAAAATTCGATTCGTGTTGCTGGAGATGAATTCACACGTGACATTAAAGATTATTTATTGCGTGAGCACAAGTTGGTTATCGGAGAGCGTTCTGCTGAACAAATTAAAATACAAGTTGGCGCTGCATTACCGGAATTAGATAATCCTCCAGCAGATTTTGAGATTCGTGGACGTGATCAAATGACGGGTATTCCTAAGGAGATTTTAATTAATTACTCGGAGATTGCCTACGCATTGGATAGTTCGATTACGAAAATTGAGGTAGCCATCATGGAAACTTTGCAACGTGCTCCAGCTGAACTTTCGGGGGATATATTCCATAATGGAATTCACTTAGCCGGTGGAGGAGCGATGTTACACGGATTGGATAAGCGTATAGAAAAGAAGACTCAATTAAAAGTACACGTGGCTGATGATCCGTTGAAGGCGGTAGTACGCGGTACGGGAGAAATATTGAAAAACTTGGAAAAATACAAAGCAGTTTTAATTACCTAGATTTTCCATTCATTTTTAATTGCGTTTGGCATGAATCAATTGTTCCAATTCCTACTGAGACAGCGGACATTCCTCCTGTTTTTGGTGTTGGAAATTGTGAATCTTTGGGCGATTTTTAGTTATAATTCATACCAGCATACCTGGTATTTTAATACCACTAATCAGTGGGCTGCTTCGATTTTATCTACCACTCAGGAGGTTAAAAAGTATCACCAATTACGTATTGTAAACGCGCAGTTAGCCGCGGAAAATGCACGATTACACACGCAATTATTGCAGTTGCGTAGTCAGCAGCAACCAACTGGGAAAATACCTTATTTTGCGAGTGCGGCGCTATTAAATCGCTATCAAGCTGTTGCCTGCAAAGTGATGGATCAAACGACGCAGTTGGCTCAAAATTATTTGACAATCGACAAAGGACTTGCGGATGGAATTAAACCAGGAATGGCGGTGATTTCATCCACGGGAATTGTGGGTAAAGTCATGTCGTGTACTCAAAATTTGTCGCTGATTGTTTCCGTATTACATACGAGTAATACCGTTTCTGCTAAATTGAAATCTTCAGGGGAATTGGGCTATATGAAGTGGTCTGGCTACCAAGCGGAAGTAGGTGAATTAATGGATGTATCAAAATATAAGAAAGTGGTCAAAGGGGATACTGTTGTTACTTCTGATTACAATGCCGTTTTTCCTCCCAACGTCCCCATTGGGATCGTTGCGAAAGTAGGGATTGAAAAGGATGATACATTTCATGACATAAAAGTAATGTTGCTCACACAGTTTTCTACGTTGACATATGTGTATGTGATAAAGAACAGACTAGCTTACCAACAAGCTAAATTGGAGCAAAATAAACCTAAAGCGGAATAGCATGAATACGAGCTTATCGGTGAAGTGGTTTTTGGGGGCAATGGCAGCAATGGCTTTGCAGGTTTTATTTTTGCGGGATATTGCGTTTGCCAATGTAGCTTTTTGCTTTATTTACGTGTGGGGAATTATCAAAGCGCCCATGCGTATTGCCACTCCATTATTACTTGTGGTTGCTTTTTTTTCTGGTTGGATCATAGATGTGTTTTATAATACCCATGGACTACACGCCTTTGGGACGGTTCTAGTTGCCTTGTTACGGCCTACTTTTTTTCGGATTTTAGCACCTGCAAATGGCTATGATGAACGGTCTGAAATCTCGTTATCTGAAATGAAATGGCTGTGGTTTTTTCCGTATGTAGGTTTAATGCTCGTATCGCATCATTTGATTTTGTTTCTTTTTGAAGCGAGTGACCTTGCAATGTTTGGCCTTAGTTTAGTTCGCGCCTTCAGTTCAGCTATTTTAGGGTTACTCGTATTTGGGTTATTGGAATTTTTCAATCGGGACCAATAAGTCTTTTTGGCAGATTATTTCTTCGAATTTTTTTGGATACGGAATTGCAAGAGTTAGTGCACGCAAAATTTTGCCTAAATGCCTAACTTATGGATATTCTAGTAGAAAATTCTAAAATTTCTCCAACTGTGGCGCATGCTACTTTTAAGCGAGAGTTTTTTCCACACATGGATGCGATGTACAATTTCGCATTAAAATTAACGAATGACGTGGATGAGGCGCGTGATTTGGTACAGGATACCTGCATGAAAGCCTTCCGCTTTATTCATTCCTTCGAGCCAGGGACGTATGCCAAAGCCTGGTTATTTCGCATACTTAAGAATAATTTTATTAATGATTACCGTAAAAAATCACGGGGGCCATCCAAAGTTGAGTTTGAATGGGTTGAGCAATCAATCACAGGGGATGAAGATTCGGAACCTGCCTTTCAAGCTGATTTGCAGGCAGAAACTGTTAATGAAATGCTTGGCGATGAAATTACGGCGGCGATTCAAGCCCTACCTGTCGATTTTCGCATGATCATTATACTCTGTGATCTTGAAGAATTTAGCTATGAAGAAATGGCTCGAATTTTGAATATCCCGATTGGCACCGTGCGTTCGCGACTTCATCGTGCGCGGACTTTACTTAAAGAGGCTTTGACTACCTATGCTAGATCAAAAGGATATGTATGACACTTTGTCATTGAATAAACGAACTAAAATGACCTTGACCATTGTTAGGTATGAGTCCAAAATGTAAGCTATAGGGTATGAAAACGAGTTGCACACATCATAAAGAATGCCTTAAGGTGATTCAACGAATCTTAGATAAGGAAGCAACATCAGCCGAAGAGGCGCAATTTTTGGCTAATAAAGATCAGTGTTTACCTTGTCAAGAAGGGTACAACTTAGAACAATCCTTGAAAAACGCGATTAAAACTAAATGTTCCGTCTCTTGTCCATCGGACTTATTTACGCGCATTGAGGCAAAACTTTTTTTAGTTTTAATCCTTATTTCCATCTTAATTCCCTTATTTTGTTAGCTTAAATCAATAACCTTGGAAGGTAAATTAATCATATTCTCTGCGCCCTCCGGTTCGGGAAAAACAACAATTGTTAAACAATTACTCGCAAATAATTCCAATCTGGGATTTTCTATTTCTGCGTGTACCCGAGATAAACGAGGTCGTGCAGAAACAGATGGACAAGATTATTATTTTTTAACACCCGATGAGTTTCGTGACAAAATTAATGAAGGAGCTTTTGTCGAGTGGGAAGAGGTGTATCCAGGGGCCTATTATGGTACTTTGAAATCTGAAATTGAACGTATTTGGGCGTCAGGGAAACATGTGATTTTTGATGTTGATGTCCGAGGAGGCCTAGCACTTAAGCAATATTACAAAGAGCGGGCTTTGGCAGTTTTTGTTAAAGTGCCCTCGCTAGATATTTTGGAAGAGCGGCTTCGTTCGCGCGGGACTGAAACAGAAGAATCGCTTTCCAAGCGTATATTTAAAATGAAGTTTGAATGGGCTTTTCAGGATAAATTTGACGTTGTTTTGGTAAACGATGTGCTAGAAAATGCGGTGGAAGAAGCCCAACGCCTATTTGACAATCTTACGAAATAGTATGAAAATTGGCCTATTTTTTGGTTCGTTCAATCCCATTCATCATGGCCATTTAATCATTGCACAAGCCGTATTGAATCAAACGGATGTGGACCAAATTTGGTTTGTTGTATCACCACAAAACCCGCTTAAGAAAAGTAAGACTTTATTGCATGAATTTGATCGGCTTGATATGGTAGAGCGTGCAATTGAGGCGAATTTTAATTTTAAGAGTTGTGATATTGAGTTTCATCTGCGTAAACCATCGTATACGATTGATACACTCACGCATCTGTCAGAACGGCACCCAAATCATACATTTACGCTTATACTTGGTGGCGACAACTTAGAACAGTTTACCCGCTGGAAAAACTATAACCAAATACTTGATTATTATGGTCTTTTCGTTTATCCAAGAGGGGAGGAACAAATGAGTGATTTGTGGCATCACAAACATGTTACACGAATTGATGCACCTGTTTTACAGATTTCGGCAACTTATATTCGCGCGTGTATTCAACGTGGGAAATCCATAAAATATCTAGTTCCTGATCAAGTGGAGCAACAAATCGATATTAAAAAATTCTACCTTTAGGCCTTTTCGCCTCAGGTCTTGTATTCATTTTTTAGTCCGTTTCCTTACGTTCGTTTATTGATTTATTGGGTTCTCGGAACGCTGATGGCACGATTTTGTCCGCAATGGGCTTGGGCTCCTTTAGCCACGTTAGGCCTTTGTTTAAGTCTTGTTCAAGCTGAATTTTTGTTCGCACTCGCATTAATTACCCTCAGTATTTTTCGTTTTGATCAAGTACAAATTCCTTGTTCCCTAGCCCCCGATCCAGCCATGCGTGCATGTGTGGTGGAGGTAGTGGAGGCACCCATCGAAAAGGCGAAAACATGGTTAGTTGTAGGTCGTGCGCTCGCTTTGCGTGATCAGGGCACATGGTATTCCGCTTCCGGATTTTGGCGCGTCTATTTTGAGAAGTCGGCACGCCCACCCCAGCGCGGAGCTACTTATTTAGTCATTGGTTATTTAAATCCTATGCCAGCACCTATATTTCCTGGCGGTATGGATTGGTCGGCATACTTTGCGCAAAAGGGGGTAGGCGGGCAAATATATGTCAAAAACGACCAATGGGAGCAATGGGGTATCGTAGGAAATTCGTGGGATTGGTTGGCACGCAGTCAAAAATATTTTCAAAGGGCCCTTCAGCGTGCCCTTCCCGTGGGAGTCGATCGCGATGTTGCGGAGGCGATGTTTTTGGGTGTAGCATCTACCATTGATTTTGAGACGATGCAGCGCTATGCTTCTTTAGGGGCAATACATATTTTGTCGGTCTCGGGGTTACATGTTGGTTTTCTGTATCTAGGTTTAGCATTTATTTTTGGCTTTTTACGCCGCTGGCCGTGGATACATTTTTTGATGATTATGCTTTTTCTGTGGGCTTATGCTGGTTTGACGGGCTTCTCTGGACCTGTTTTGCGTTCCGCTTGGATGTTTTCTGTCATTTTGGGGGCTAAGTCATTTCGTCAAAATCATCAGCCCGTCAATACGCTTGCATTTTCTTGTTTAGTTCTCTTGGCCTGGGATCCTCAATTCATTTTTCAAGCTGGATTTCAGTTGTCCTATGCTGCAGTTCTTGGGTTGATCCTGTTTCAGTCTAAGATGAAAAATGGGTATACAAGTAAATACTGGCTAGTCAATCAATTGTGGGAAGTTACGTGTGTGGCGATTGCGGCTCAAATACTTACTTGGCCTTTGGTTTTGTATTATTTTCATCAATTCCCACATCCATTCTATTTTTTTCTACTCAACCCGCTTTTAATACTCTTATCAAGTATCACGTTAGCTGTCGGTTTTATATTTCTGGCATTAAGCCCATTTAATTTCTCTTGGTTGGGTTATTTACTTTCCTTTTGTTTCCAATGTTTTCATGGGCTACTATTTTTTGTTGCCGATTATTTTCATACGGTAATCGCAATGCTCCAACTGAGTTTTTGGGAGGTTATTGCCTATTTTTTCTTGGTATGTTTACTCGCGATTTGGTGGTATAGGCGTGCAATTGGGGTGATTTTTTTGATGGGGGCGGTGATTCTATGTTTAACTTTTCAGCGAATAAGTTGGTTGCCTAAAGATGAGTTATTCGTTACAGTTCATGAGAATCGGGCTATAACTGTTCAGGTAGCTGGAGCGCATGCGGTACTTTATGGACAGATAGCTCCGTCTTGGGTGCAATCGAACATTGTTCCTTTGCTGGCATCCTCGCACGTTCAAGACACCATATCGCGGAATCTACCGCGTGCTTGGAAGTATGCGGGGCGAAGCTTTTTTGTGGCGAGCAAACCTTGTGCGCCGGGTTCGCATGTCGTCACCGACTTGATTATCGAGCCTGATCAAGTAAATAAAGATTTGCGATGGTTAAGATTTTGGCCGATGTCTCATTGGTATTTTGTACGTAGGCCAAGTATCTATCGGTTGAGTCAAATCCGAGGTTTACCTTCTCGCGGGGTAACATTTTTGAGTGAAGGCCCTGCGGTTAATTTCAAAAAAAAGGCTGCCCTTGTGAGGCAGCCTGAATTGAATTAGCTAGGTTTCTTCTCGTTACGTTTACGCTCGTTTGGATCTAGCCAAATTTTACGCATACGTAAGGATTTAGGTGTAATTTCTAAGTATTCATCCTTTTGGATAAATTCCATACACTCTTCTAATGAGAAGTTTAATTTAGGAGCAATTTTGGTATTTGAATCCGTACCCGAAGCACGCATATTTGTTAATTGCTTCGCTGCTTGAAGGTTTACCTCGATGTCGTTTTGACGATTATGCTCGCCTACAACCATCCCTGTATAAATTTCTTCACCTGGATCAATAAAGAATACCCCTCTGTCTTGTAATTTATCGATTGCATATGGAATCGCAGGACCTGTATTCATCGAGATTAAAGACCCGTTAATACGCCCAGGAATCGCACCTTTAAACTCTTCATATTGAATAAATCGATGGGCCATGATTGCCTCACCAAAAGTAGCAGTTAACACTTTCGAGCGCAATCCAATCAAACCACGTGATGGAATATTGAATTCTAAGTGTTGCAAGTCACCTTTCGGTTCCATAATCAACAATTCGCCTTTTCCTTGCGTCGCTAATTCGATTACTTTACCAGCCACTTCAGCCGGAACGTCTACGACTAATGATTCGATAGGCTCCAAGCGCTCACCATTTGGACCTTCTTTGAAGATAACTTGTGGCTGACCTACCTGTAACTCATATCCTTCACGACGCATGGTCTCTATTAACACGGATAAGTGTAGAATTCCACGGCCAAAAACTAAAAATTTATCTTCACTTTCTGTGGTTAAAACTTTTAGGGCTAAGTTTTTCTCCGTCTCTTTGAACAGACGATCACGGATGTGACGTGAGGTAACTAATTTCCCTTCCTTACCAAAGAACGGGGAATTATTGATTGTGAACAACATGTTCATCGTAGGCTCATCGATCGCAATACGTGCTAAAGCCTCTGGATTTTCTGCATCAGCAACGGTGTCACCAATTTCGAAATCTTCAATACCTGTAATGGCACATATTTCACCACATTCTACCCTGTCAACTTTAACTTTACCAAGACCTTCAAAAACTTGAAGCTCTTTGATTCGCATTTTTTTCGTACTACCATCTGCTTTACAAAGCGCGATTTGCATTCCCTCTGTCAAAGTACCACGCTCTAAACGACCGATCGCAATACGACCTACGAATGAAGAATAATCTAACGAAGTAATCTGCATTTGAGGAGTACCCTCTTGAACTTTAGAAGCTGGAATATGCTCAATGATTGCATCCAATAAGGGGATAATATTGTCTGTTGGTTGTTTCCAATCAGTACTCATCCATCCTTGTTTCGAAGAACCGTAAATACATGGGAAATCTAATTGATCTTCCGATGCTTCCAAGTTAAACATCAAGTCGAACACACTTTCGTGAACTTCGTCTGGACGGCAATTCTCTTTATCTACTTTATTGACAATAACAATTGGTTTTAATCCTAAAGCTATGGCCTTTGATAATACAAAACGTGTTTGAGGCATTGGGCCTTCGAAGGCATCCACCAACAAGATAACACCGTCTGCCATACGTAGAACACGTTCTACCTCACCGCCAAAGTCGGCGTGACCAGGTGTATCAATAATGTTGATTTTCACTCCATTATAACGAACAGATACGTTTTTGGACGTAATCGTAATTCCTCTTTCTCTCTCTAAGTCGTTATTATCAAGGATCAAATCTCCAAATTCTTGATTTTCTCTAAAAATCTTGGAAGCATGAATGATTTTGTCAACTAGGGTCGTTTTACCGTGGTCAACGTGGGCAATGATGGCAATGTTGCGAATGCTTTGCATAAAAATGTATTCGTTGAATGAAACGAAAATCCTTTAATTGGGAAATTCAAGGTGCAAAGGTATGTATAATTTCTTTGAAAAGTGCTAATTGATTAAAAATCAGAGACAGTGAATTTAATGGGTCACGGACTGGAAGACCTTTTGGGTGGATTTAGCTTGAAATAGTTCAGCTATTTTTTGTGCAATTCCTACAGAATCGATGCCACAAAGGTGATACAATTCGGATTGTTCTCCGTGCTCAATAAGGGTATCTGGAATTCCTAAACGGATTAATTGGTTCGTATATTGGTTATCAACCATAAATTCAGCAATGGCTGACCCGAAACCACCTACGATTGAGGCGTCTTCTACGGTGATAACATGGGGGTATGACTTAAAAATAGTGTGTAATAGGGCTGCATCGAGTGGTTTGACGAAACGCATGTCGTATAAGGCTGGTTCTAAGCCTTGTTCGCGTAGTAAAAGACAAGCTTTTTCGGCTTCATTCCCAATGTGACCAATGGACAATACGGCCACTTGCTTTCCAGTTAAAATTTGTTGGCCTTTACCTAACTCTATTTCTTCAAAATCAGTCCTCCATACTGGCATTACGCCTTCTCCGCGGGGATAACGAATCGTCATGGCGGTCCCTAATTCCTTAAATGAATCGAGCTGGGCCGTGTACATCATATTGCGTAATTCTTGCTCATTACGTGGCGCTGCCACAACCATGTTGGGAATGCAGCGCATGTAGGCGAGGTCTAAATTACCATGGTGCGTTGCACCATCTGCCCCAGCAAGTCCTGCTCGATCGAGACAAAAAATGACAGGTAGTTTTTGGATACATACATCATGAATGACTTGGTCGTATCCGCGTTGCATGAATGAACTGTAAATATTACAAAAAACGGTTAATCCCTGAGTTGCTAAACCGGCAGAAAATGTAACGGCATGTTGCTCTGCGATTCCTACATCGAATGCGCGGTCTGGCATTGCGCGCATCATAATATTTAGGGAAGATCCTGACGGCATGGCAGGTGTCACTCCCATGATTTTGTCATTTTTTTCCGCAAGCTCAAGTAACGTATGACCAAAAACCTCTTGGTATTTAGGAGGCTGTGGATTATCAAATGTCTTTTTATGGATTTCGCCGGTCACTTTGTCGAACTTACCCGGTGCGTGCCAAAGGGTTTGATCTTTTTCCGCTAAGGAATATCCTTTTCCTTTCGTTGTGATGCAATGTAAAATTTTGGGACCCGGAATATCCTTTAAATCGTTAAGCACCGTAGTTAAGTTGGCAATATCGTGTCCATCGATTGGGCCAAAATACCGCAAATTTAAGGACTCAAATAGATTGCTCTGCTGGAGCAATGTAGCCTTTAATCCATTCTCGATTTTCGATACAATTTCTTGTGCGGATTTACCGAAGCTCGACATTTTACCCAACAAATTCCAAACGTCATCTTTTACTTTATTGTAGGTATGAGATGTTGTAATGTCTGTTAAATACTCCTTTAGTGCACCTACATTGGGATCAATCGCCATGCAGTTGTCATTCAAGATGATTAACATATTGTTAGGAATATCGCCCGCATGATTCATGGCTTCGAATGCCATACCTGCTGTCATTGAACCATCTCCAATTACGGCAATGTGCTGGCGTTGCGATTCTTTTTTATAACGAGATGCCACTGCCATTCCCAGTGCTGCAGAAATGGACGTACTCGAATGTCCTACTCCAAAGGCGTCGTACTTACTTTCCGAACGATTTGGGAAACCACTGATGCCTCCAAACAGTCGGTTTGTATGAAATACAGGCTGTCGGCCCGTTAAAATTTTATGTCCATACGCTTGGTGGCCTACGTCCCACACCAACTGGTCATCTGGGGTATTGAAGACATAATGCAGTGCGACGGTTAACTCAGTTACACCCAAAGAAGCTCCGAAGTGCCCTCCATTGGCGGAAACATGGTCAATAATGAATTGTCTCAATTCCTGGCAAACAGCGGGTAGCTGATCCGCGGAAAGCTTGCGCAAATCCGATGGAGATTGAATCTTACTCAGTAAAGGCCCTGCTGGGAATTGGGTAGACACGATAATAATTTATTCAAGTGAAAGTTTAACAACACAAAGGTAAAAATGTTTTTCAGGCTTATTCGTTTTTTTGACTAGCCTGAAATAATCTCTTTTTTTCTAATTTACTTAAACTATCAAAACCTGATTTGGATATTTTATCTAAAATTTGGTTAAGTTCCTCTTCTTCAACGATTTCTGATGTGCTTACGCTAACTGTTTTTTGAGCGGCTACCGTAACATAGGACATTATTTTTTCCATTCGTTGGGAAGGTTTTTGTACACGTTTGGTGTAAATTACGAAAAAAACACCTGCTAGTGCCCCTCCGAGATGTGCAATATTTCCCCCACCATTAGATCCAACACTTTCAAGAACAGACCATATCACGTAGAATCCAGATATATATTTAATAGCAACCGGTCCGATTAGAAATAAATGAACCGTATAATTTGGCCGTAATGTCGCGGCAGCTGTAACGATTGCGTATACACCTGCAGAGGCTCCTATTAAATACATTGGACCCTGATTGATGAAAAATGGGATGGTATTCAAAACAACAATGTAGGTTACTGCGCCTGCTAAGCCGCCTACAAAGTACAATTGAATCGTCTTCGTTTGACCTAAAAAATCTTGTAAAATTTGACCGAACCAATACAAGAAAAGCATGTTAAACACCACATGCATCAGGTCCACATGCACCCAAAAATAGGTTAAAAAAGTCCACGGTTTATGGCTGAATTCTGCGAATGTGGAAGATAAACTTAGTTGTTCAAGAAAGCCTTCAAAAAAATCCGATTTACCTGTCAGTATGAGGGTTACTTTCGTCAACATTAAGGCAATGTATACCCCAACATTAATCACGATGAGTTGCATCAACCCCCGATTGGGTTGTTGGAAAATTAATTTTATATCACTCCAAATGCTTTGCATTTTAATAAAAATTAGTTCGTTTAGTGCCCCATATTTTTAAAAGTATCACCGCGAAAATCATCCCTCCAATATGTGCGAAATGCGCCACATTATCTCCTTCATATTGTTGTATGCCTTGATAGAGCTCGTATAATCCATAGAAGCTGACAAAATATTTGGCTTTGATGGGAATGGGAAGTGGGAACAAAAACATTTCTGAATTTGGGAATAGGTACCCGTACGCCATTAATATGCCAAAAATAGATCCTGAGGCTCCCCCTAAAATACTTCGATTAATGTATTCGTCATAATTGGCATGAATCCATTCCGTATTTAATGCTACACCCTGTGGAGAACCGATGACGGCGTAATGCTGTGCATAGTCCATTAAATTAAATGAACTTGGATTACTGAGAACTAATTCCGTCGCTCGACGGATTTCTGCGAAATCTACAAAATGTTGGATGCCAACATAAAGTAATCCGGCGCCTATACCGCAGAAAAAATAAAAGAAAAGAAACCGCTGAGCACCCCATATGCGTTCCAATAATGATCCGAACATATACAGGCCAAACATATTCCCTAATAAATGCATGAAACTTCCATGAACGAACATGTAGGTTACCACCTGAAAGATGTAAAAATCTTTGGCCCCAAAATAATGAAGGCTTAAGTATTCGTCTGGCAAAAACGATTTGCCAAGAAACATGCCCACATTAATTAGAATTAGTAATCGGACGTTTGGTGTTAATTCTCTAAACATAATTATTCTTCGTATCCCCAGTCGATGCGGGTTTTCATATCTTTAATAAGTAGCCCCATGGACTTAAAACTAGCCCGAATCTCATCTACTTTATCGTATTGACGATTAGCTTTAAAGTCTTGGTACAATTTCAACATGCCATTAATTAGCTGATCCTGTTGTGCAGGAAACTCTTCCAACAAGCCTAATACATCTTCCATGAAACTGATGTAATGCAACTTCATCAAATCAAAATTCGTAGCTCCCAATTGTGCAAAACTCAATTGTCCCGTGTGCAATTGATTAATCTTCTTTACTAACGAAAATAGGTAGGCAATTGTTACAGCAGTATTTAAATCATCGTTCATCCCGTCGTAGCATCCTTGTATATCGGCCTGTATTTCAGCTTCGATTGACGTATCCACGGCTTCAATTGTATCGCTTGGGAACTCCATTGATTTTATGATGCGCAATCCATTCGCCATTCTCCTATATCCTTTTTGTGCGGCTTTTAAGGCATCGTTTGAGAAGTCTAACGTGCTTCTGTATTGTGATTGCAGCATAAAGAAACGGACCGTCATCGGGCTATATGGCTGTTCCAATAATGGGTGGTTTCCTGTAATTAATTCGTTCGGCAAAAATGAATTACCAAGCGACTTACTCATTTTCTGCCCGTTAACCGTCAGCATGTTTGTATGCATCCAATAGCGGACTGGTGCACGGCCATAAGCAGCTTTAGCCTGGGCAATTTCGCATTCGTGGTGCGGGAATTTCAAATCCATGCCACCGCCGTGAATATCAAAGGTGTCACCTAAATATTTGTGGCTCATGCAGGTACATTCTAAGTGCCAGCCTGGAAATCCGTCACCCCAAGGGGATGGCCAACGCATGATGTGTTCGGGGGATGCTTTTTTCCAAAGTGCGAAATCGAGTGGGCTACGTTTTTCGCCTACGCCGTCTAAATCACGTGTTTCAGTTAAAAGGTCATCTAAAATACGTCCAGATAATTTACCGTAATCGCCCCCTTGTTTGTTGTAAGCTTCAATATTGAAATAAATAGAACCATTGGATTCATAAGCCATGCCTTTGTCAAGCAAGGATTTTGTTGTTTCAATTTGTTCAACAATATGTCCCGTAGCAGTAGGTTCGATACTAGGAGGTAATAAATTGAATTTCTGCAGAACTTCATGAAAATCATTTGTGTACCGTTGGACGATTTCCATGGGCTCCAACTTTTCCAATTTGGCCATTTTGCCAATTTTATCTTCGCCTTCATCACCGTCACCCACTAAGTGGCCGACATCGGTGATATTGCGTACGTAGCGCACTAAGTAACCGATTTTTTTGAGGTATCGGTGAAGAATATCAAAGGATGTAAATGTTCGAATATTGCCTAAATGCGCATAATTGTAGACGGTAGGTCCACAGACATACAACCCCACATGTGGCGCATTGATCGCTTCGAAAACTTCCTTCTCTCGACTTAGGGTATTGTATATTTTGAGTGGCTGCATGAATACCGGATGTGGGTTCTGTATAAGGGATTAAAATTAATCGGATTCTTTTAATTCACCAAACAAATGAGGGGCTTGTGAATTGTATTATCTTTGTATGTTTTTGGTAAAAAAATACTTTCGCCAATATGGTTTTAAAGGAAATAGGGGACGATAGAGCTTCTAGACGAGAATTTATAAGAATTGCGGTCAACCTATATGCGACAGATCCGAATTGGATTCGTCCGTTAGACAATGATATTGAGTCAATATTTGATCCGAAAAAAAATACACAGTTTAAAAACGGTGAGGCTATTCGGTGGATATTGCTCGATGACACCGGAAAAACCATTGGTCGTGTCGCAGCATTTTATTCGAAATCCTCCGATGAAGTACCCGTGGGTGGGATGGGATTTTTTGAGTGTATCGAAGACAAGACCGCGGCGTTTAAATTATTTGATGCCTGCAAGCATTGGTTGATTTCGAAAGGGATGGAGGGCATGGATGGGCCGATTAACTTTGGGGAACGTGATAGCTTTTGGGGCTTGATGGTTCAGGGCTGGGCGTATGAGCCAACGTATAAAATGCCTTGGACGAAGCCTTATTACATTGAATATTTTGAAGCCTACGGATTTCAAGATTATTTCAAGCAGCATGTTTTTGTTTCTTCCATCACGGGAGCAAATGTGACTGCAGGAATCGAAGAAAAAGCAGAACGAATTTATCAGAATCCGGATTATACGTTTAAACATATCGAGAAGTCGAATCTGCCTAAATATGCAGAAGATTTTCGAATCATTTTTAATGCAGCATGGTCTAAGTTTCCAGGCGTTTCTGCCATGTCCTCTGAACAAGCACAGAAACTAGTGCAGAAAATGAAACCCATCATCGACGAACAATTACTTTGGTTCGCCTATGGCCCAGCCGGAGAGCCAGTTGCCTTTTTTATTGTAATCCCAGATTTGAATCAAATCGTTAAACATTTAAATGGAAAATTAAATGTTTGGGGGATGATCAAATTCGTATTGTTAAAGCTCCGCGGTACGCTTACCCGTACATGTGGATTGATTTTTGGTGTGGTTCCGGAACATCAGGGAAAAGGCGTCGAATCTGCCATTGCACTACGTTTTCGTACGGCTGCACGTGAAAATCCATTTTATCCCTACACAACCATGGACATGAATTGGGTCGGGGATTTTAATCCGAAAATGCTTCGATTTGTTTCGCAGTTAGGCGCGACAAACGATAAAACATATATTACTTATCGTTTATTTTTTAACCCCAATCAGCCGTTTAGTCGGTGTGCTAAAGTTGGCTAAAATCATCCCTTATGAGTTTATTAACAATTGGAACTGTAGCGTTCGACGCGCTTGAAACGCCTTATGGCAAAACGGATAAAATTATCGGTGGATCATGTACTTACATTGCATTATCAGCCGCATTTTTCCAATCCAAAGTAAATGTGGTAGCTGTGGTAGGCGACGACTTTCCACAAGCATACATGGATACGCTGGAGTCCAAAGGAATTAACTTAGATGGTCTTCAAATTAAGGCTGGGGAAAAGTCTTTTTTCTGGGCTGGCAAATACCATAATAACATGAATTCTCGGGATACGTTGGTGACCGACTTAAATGTATTAGCTGATTTCAAACCTGTGATTCCTGCTAGCTATCAAGATTGTGAATACTTGATGTTGGGTAACTTAACGCCTCAAGTTCAAATCGAAGCAATAGAAGGTCTTTCAAAACGACCTAAGTTGGTGGTGATGGATACCATGAATTTTTGGATGGACGTAGCGATGGATGATTTAAAACGTGTGCTTAAGATGGTTGATGTGCTTTGTATTAATGATGAGGAGGCACGCCAATTATCTGAGCAATATTCGTTGCGCACTGCTGCGAAATTAATTATGGCGATGGGACCTAAAACCCTTATCATCAAAAAAGGAGAACATGGTGCGCTATTGTTCCAAGGTTCGGACATGTTTTACTGCCCAGCTTTACCACTTGAGGAGGTATTTGATCCAACAGGTGCTGGCGATACGTTTGTAGGGGGCTTTATTGGCTACTTAGCAAAAACAGATGATATCTCATTTGAGAATATGCGTAAGGCGATCGTTTATGGATCAGCCATGGCATCTTTCTGTGTGGAGAAATTTGGTACGGAACGTTTGTTGGAAATCACTGACCAGGATTTAGATGGTCGGGTGAATGAGTTCCGTGAATTAGCGCGTTTTTAAATTGCACCTACAATAACTTCGTGAAGATTTGAGGGATCTAGGTATTGATTTGCTAGTTCTCTCAAATCTTTTGAGGTACATGCCATGATTTGATGCTGGAAATGATCATAAAAATCAATTGGCAGTCCTTCCAAATAGATAATTTTTAGCTTGTCGGCAATATCAAATGCCTGCGTAAGCTCTCCTGTAAAACTACCCATCAAATAGCTTTTAACAATCTCAAGTTCGTCTGATGGGATTAAATTTGTACGAAGTTCTTGGATTTCTCTTCTGATTTCACTGCAAGTTTCAGCCGCATTTTCTTTATTGACATCAGTGCCTATTACCCAATATCCTGCTCGCTTTAAGGGGACTAATGAAGAAGAAATTCCGTACGTGAATCCTTTTTCTTCACGAATATTTTTTTGCAATCGCGATCCGAAAAATCCACCTAGAATCGTATTCAAAACACTGAATTTGTAATAATCTGGATTCTGGCGATTCATGCTCACTTGACCCATTCGAATCGAACATTGAAGTGCCTGCTCACGTGATTCATGCGTGCGTGTGGCACGTGGTGAAACTAGTACTGGGCGTTCAAAAAGGGCTGTTTTTGGCGTAATGGATAGGTCAACTAACGAGGCGACACATGCTATGGCCTCCGCACTTATTTGGCCCGAAAGGAATATGGTTGGTTGTTGGCCTAACCAATTAGTCTGATGAAACCCCACTAATTCTTCTCGTGTAATTTCTTGTAGGCTTTCCGCATTGCTTACGCGCCCATAGGGGTCGTTGGGGAACAATTGTGAGCGAAAGATTTGACTAGCGCTAAAAGCTGTCTTTTGCCAATTCAATTTATTCTTTTGAATTTCAATGGCAATTTCTTTTTCAAACTCATCTCTCGGAAAGGTGGCTTGGGTAATGATTTCAAAAACCAATGGCATCAATGATTCGAAGTGCTTGGTTAATCCGAATACGGTGAAGGTCGCATGATCTAAGCTTGATTGAACATCCCAAAATGCGCCATAAAAATCAAATTTTTGATTTAGCTCTTGTGCCGTATGTTGTTGCGTTCCACGCTTCATTAACATGGATGTAATACTTGCCACGCCAGCCTTTGTTGCTTCGCTCGCGCCTGCATGAATTGTATACTCGAATTTAAATACGGGCTGCTCTCCTAATGATATCGAATGGATAGGTACACCTTGTTTAGTTGTGTATGTATTTGTGGTAGGAAACTGAATCCAATCAATGGGATAGGCAGGGGGAGCAAGTGTCCGATCAAGCATGTAGGGGAAGTTGGAGGTAGGCTTAAAACACAAATGACATCCCGAGAGATGTCATTTGATGAATGAATAGCGTTAATTTATTTTCTTTCTTGATTGATTGCTGCCAATAAAGAAATACGTAATGTATTAGCGAGTGGGCTGCTAGATCCTGTAGGAACTAAATAAGCAAAATCAAAACCATATTTTTGGTCTAATTTAAACCCTATACCCATCGTGAAATATTTACGATCACCTTTCATGGCACTTTCGTTGAAATAACCACCACGAATTGCAAATGTATTATTGTAAAGATATTCAGCACCTAATGAAGCCGTTACTTCTTTTAACTCCTCGCCAAATCCATCCGGAGCATCAAACAAAGAACCGAAAATTCCTCCGATAGCTGTTGTGTTGTTAGGATCTGTACCTGTTATGGCTCCGTTTGCATCAACCGACTGTGGCGTTGGAACCATTAATTTGTTTAAATCTAACGTCAAGGTTAACTTATTTTTCTCATCGATATTCTTAACTCCGGCAATTCCAGCACGCAGGTTTGTTGGAATGAAGTTTTTATCTAAACCACCATAAGAAACTTTACCTGAAATGTTAGATAAAACTAAACCATAAGTTAAGTTCCAATTTTTCTCTGTTACTGAGTTCCAATATAATGCTAAATCAGCAGCAACTGTTTGAGCAGGCTTCATCTGAGAACTAACCGCTTGGTAGCCGCCAGTTAAATTTGAATTGATATATTTTAAATTAACACCCAACGATAATGCATTAGATAATTTACGAGCATGCGCTAAGGTTAGTGCGTATTCTTTGGAATTGAAATTACCAGCACTTGTTCCATTTGCTGTAGTAGCTTGGAAAAGGCCTTGATCAAAATAGTTGATAGAGAATCCGAAAGCTTGATCTTTCGATGTTTTCTTGTATCCCGCAATGTTATACAATGCCATGTCATTTACTAAATTACGTAACCATGGGGTGTATGAAATAGCGAATCCTAGGTCTTTATCTGCTGTCGCTAATTTGGCCGGATTCCAATAAATTGCATTAACATCGGATGAAATGGCAACACCTGCGTCTCCCATACCTGCAGAACGTGCATCAGGAGAAACATTTAAAAACAACATGGTTGGAGTAGGAACGCGACCTGCGTTCGTTTGGCCTAAAACGGTAGTTGGTAATTGCCCAAAGGTTAGCGTGCTAATAGATACAGCAACTAAAGTAAAAACTACTTTTTGGATGATCGAATAATTCGTTGTCATTGTATAAAATTTATAAGAGAGTCTCTTAGCATTAAAGCTAGATTCAAAAATAGTTATTTTTAAGGTAAATGTTTGAAATTTAAAAAAAATCTTTGTCAAAATTTATTTTAGGGTCAATATTTTAGATTTAACGGTTTCGATGATTTTACCTTGAATATCAAGTACATTTAGCTTAACAAAGCCTATTCCACCTGTACCAAGCGTATTCACTGAAAATTCAAATCCAGCTTCTTGATCCGACATTGGAATCAAATCACCTGTTTGCTGAAGTATTCGCTCACCGACCAAATTAAAAATTTCAAGTTCATATCGATCTGAGCTCCACACTCGATTAAGTTGCGTCCTGAATGTCATTTTATCTTGTGCAGGATTGGGGTATAATTTCCAACGCTGGGAAGTAGAAGCATTTTCGCCAACTGTAAATTTAAACGATTGTAGGCTCGCATTATTGTTACTATCCCAACAATTCACCCGTAAATCATATAAGCCAGCTTTCAGGTTTGTAAACATGTAACGCAAACTGCCTTGATTGGGTGTGTCCAATCTGGGTTCCCAATACGGTAGCATGGGGATTTGTAATGTATCGTTCAACGTTAAAAAGGCAATTTCATTTTTTGGCCCATGCCACTGTAGTCCTTGTTCATCTGAAATAGTAATCTCACATGTTGGATTTGCCGAAAAGACCCCTTGAATTGGTTCATCCGGAAACGTAATCTGAATTACGGGAGGCTTTGTATCTGTCAATTCCATCTGTTTTCGCTTGACTAGTTGGTGCCCTGAAATAGCAATTCCTGATTTCGCTTGACCAATAAGCTTCATTTCCATTTGGCTTTTCGATGTGGGTAGACTGTTAGCGGAAATGGACGAAATTCTTTGTTTTAGCACATGTGTGGACTTTCCAATAAGCTTTCCTGGTAATTCATAGCTAAATGCAGCGCCTTTCGTTCCCAAGGTTTTTGCTACCGTATTGGCTGCATAATAATAAGCAGTTAATGGGCCTTCCGTTTCGCTTTCTGATTTGACCAAATAATTTGGCCCATTAGGCGCAATTGTTAAGGCATTACTTTGCCAGGGTAATGGACTGCTCGGGTCGCCCAACAAACTTATATTGCGGTTAATGACTCCCGTTTGGCTATCATTTTTTGTATCTCGAAATAAATCCCCCAGTCGGTAGTTAGAAGATTTCATATTAGCGGATACATATTTGTAAAAGGCTTTTCCGAAAATGTAATTGCTACTTTGAAATACAGGTCTTGTTGTACTGATTAGCGCAATGGAGCCCCCTTGTGGAGAAAGTAGGGCGAGTTCTCCCCCTGAAAGTTGATTCGGATCATCGAACCTTCCGAACTGGCAAGTTGCGGTCAAAAGTATAGGAAGGTGTTGGTTATTTTTTAGGCCAACGATATCATTGTTTGTTAGGATCTTTTCATCTGTCCATCCACTTTCTGACCCATGGCCGATGAAGTGGATGAAATCAGCATCTTGTGTAAATAAGGAAAGAACTTGTTTTTTTGCAGCGGAAGAGGTGTATTGGCCGTTGGAAACCTCCATTGGAAATTGATCCAAATAGGTTTTTTGATAATCAATTGCAAATTTTCCTGCTTGGATGTAAGCCGAAAAATCCTCCGCATCCTGCATGTGAATGGAGAAATCGCCGTCATCAGCGACCCAACTAAATCGGTAGGGTCTTCTAGTTGCGGGTGAAGGTTTAGATTGGTAATCAATTAATTTTTGAATGAACATGTTGGCCTCAAGCGGATTTTTTGCTGGAATTCGGCCGATGGCAAGTTGGAGATTCGGTTGTGTATTCTCCCAATCTCCCGCTTGCGAATCTATGATGCCAAAGTAATCGTCAGACGAATAACTTACTAAGGGCTGTGTGGATTCCAGGCTTTGATAGGTAGGGACGTAGCTGTTTTTTTCTAAGGCGCTAGCTACGGTAGACTTACCTTTGTAGTCGATGGATGCATCTCCTAAAATCAACACATAACGCAAGGTCGTCTGACTTGCCAAAGCCTTCAGGTAATTTCGAATAGCACTCACATCTTGTTTGCCTCCTGAAAATTCGTGATAAATTTGAGCTGTTGAGACTATTTGAGTGGGTATTTTTTGGATGTTCGACTTGAATTTTGCTAGTTTTTCTGCTGCTTGTTGCAAAGGTGGACTTGTGATAATAATAAGCTGCAACTTGGGGTCTTGGGCTAAGAGGTCCTGATTCGAAATCCGCTCTCGCCAAACAGGATATGCTGCTAGGCTTGAATTTCCCAAGGCTAATTGGCTGCCTGGGGAAAAACGAATTTCCATTTCTGCTCCGGGAGGTTGTATTTGTTGCCATTCATTTTGACCATTTTTCAGCCAAAGAAGGCTCGAAGCTTGTAAATTTGGTATTTGCACATTTGCCGTTGTGTCACGGGAATTGGTAAATAAATATAGAGGCTGGTCAGTAGTCGCATTGAATTTTCGTTTGTAGGCAAATTGAATATAGTCTATATATCCAGCTCCTGAAGTAGTTTGATACGCGATGTTCCAATTCCAATTTGGACCAGAGGAATTCATCTTTATGGGTTGTTTTACATCCGCAAAAAATGCTTTTTGGTCATACCTATTTCCTGAAATAGCAGGAATTTCGATTGATATAGGGGAATTTCCTGGAATGGCGAGCATGAATTTACTTGGGGTGGTTCCGCCAGCATAAAAACGTGCTTTTAATTCAGCAGATGTGCCATCAAGGACATCTCTAATCACATATTGCAGGGCTAAATTTCCTGTTCCGAAAAATGCATCTCCAAGCCATGTCCGTCCAGATTGAATTAGGTTATATTTTTCAGGTTCGTAGTGGGATAAGGTATGGGCGAAGTTTAATGGATTCCCGATTCCTTTTGGTGGTTTTAGCGTGGTAATGCGAAGCGGCTTTGGGTCGTCTATACGTAAATAATAATAGCTTGAGTCTGAATATGTATTCGTTTCTTGGTTCCAGGAAGCGGATTTTACATCAAATTGAAGTTGGTTCGGGGATTCTCCCCAAAATATCAGTTGGCCATTTCCTTCTATTGCAATCGGAACCGGAAATAAGTTATTCGTGGGAGCTTTGGCTGGATCTTGTGGAAGCATGCCTGGTGCAGAGGTGTACAAACCGAAATTTTGTGAATTGCCGGTGATTTGATGTTTTTTCAACCACGCTTGATCGATTCGATAGAATCCGGAGTTAGCAATCGCTATCCGGTGCCAAGTGCCTTGCTTTAATATAGATTGGGCAAATGAAGCAAGCGGGAGGCCAATGAGTAAAATGCCGATAAATCGGAATTTAGACCAAAGGTTCTTGCGGTTGTACATATGCGTTTTTGGCAACTAAATAATTTTTTCTTGACTGAGAATCCTGACAAATGTAACGTGTTCTGCGAAGTTTCCCTTTGATGAGGATCAGGTTTTTTAGTTGGAACACAGATCCTTCTTCTAAATCAATAAGCCGAGTGCCTATCGCTGGTTGTGTATCGAATGATGCTAATACGGTAACAAGTGGGGCATAACCTGTAGAGGTAGCCGCCGGATTCTGAAGGTATTTCCTAAGTACGTGAACGAGCGAGGCAGGCAATAATTCCTCATCTAAAATAGGCTCAAATAGTTCATAGAAATTCCGTTTCCATTCGATCCCATGCGGATTTACGTTGCTTTTGTGGATATCATAAGTTACTCGATGTGCCACTTCATGGATATAGGTGACTAAAAATGCATACGGGTTTAAGTTGTGATTTACTGTAACTTGATACCCTTTTGTAGGCGAGTAGCGAAAGTCGCCAAGCTTTGTGCCGCGTGCTTTCGAGACGATAAAGTTGAATGGATGGTCTTGCCATAATTGAAAGCAATATTCGGCCACTTCAGGAGGGAAGTGATCAAAGAATGATTCTATTTTTTTGCTTTTCGTCATTCGAGGGAATAAAAAAAGTCCTCCACAAGTGAAGGACTTTTTTATGTAGCTTGGCTAAAATTATTTAGCAGCAGCAGTGTCAGCAGCAGCAGTGTCAGCAGCAGCAGAATCAACTGGTGCAGCAGCAGCAGTATCAACAGCAACTGAATCAGCAGCAGCCTCAGTTTTTTTCTCACCACAAGATGCTAAAGTTACCATACCAGCAACGAAAGCTAAAGCGAATACTTTTTTCATTTTTGTAATATTTTAAGGTTTGAGTCCCAAAAGTAGTAGGAAAAATTAGAATACCCAAAGAATTGCTTAAAATTTTAAGATTATTTTAAGTTTTGGATAATTTTTTATCAAAAAGCCCCCTTTTGCGGCCTAATGGCCACATTCAATCTTTGGAAAATTAAGTTTAAATTAAGGTGTTGGGCAGGTATCCCTCAGAAATGCGGTGTTTTACTTAATTAAATCCTTAAATCGGTCGTAAAAGCCACTACTTTTAAAGGTGAAGGATTTGTGTAAAACATAGTTTGACACAAAACTAAATCCCATGCCAGTTACCGTGGTCGAAACCTGTGTGACATTGATGCGTTTAATCGAATAAGGTATTTGAATAAAATAATCTGCGTAGTTGCGCGAAATAACCGAATAGGGCGTAACGCTAAAAAACCAAGTTACAAATCCGGAAAAGGTAGCAACGAGCAAAAATTTAATCATTTCGCGTTGGGTTTGTTTCGTCTGCCGGGCATTAAAGGCAAATAATTTGGTAAGGATAAAGCCCGCAATTAAAGAAATAAAATACGCGGGTAAAATGGTGGACTCGTACGACATGCGAAACCAATCCTTTAATAAACCACCTGCTAAAAGCTGAATCAATGCCCCAATCCCCGCAATAATAAAATATGCGACTAAATCTTTTCGATTAAATAGGCTTGATTGCTTCTTCAAATCTTTGGCGTCTTAAAATAACGATTTCACAATTGTTGGATAAATACCGAGTACCAATGTCGCCAAGGTACTCATGATTAAGGCTACTTGATACAATCTAGGAATATGAATTACTTCCATCTCGCTCTTTTTAAAATATGCGGCAATGATTCCTTTGAAATAATAGTAAATACCTACGGCCGACATTAATACTGCTACGATAATTGAATAGGTAATGTTGCGGTGGAATGTGTCTGCAAAAACAAAAAACTTTCCCCAAAAGCCAGCCGTCAATGGTATGCCTGCAAGCGATAATAGTGATATGGTCAAGCAGAAGGCCAACAATGGATTCTGTTTCGCTAAACCTTCAAATGCTTGAAAATTTTCTGGTTTTTCAACGCGGCCTGTTTGATATTCCGATACGATTTTAAAAATCGCAAAGGCGGTAACTGTTGCTAGGGTGTAAGCCAACGAATAATATAAAATGGTGGAGGTTGTCGATGATTGATTCGCTGAAATGGTCATCAGCATATATCCCGCATGCGAAATACTCGAATAGGCTAACATGCGCTTCATGCTTTGTTGGTACACCGCCGTCACATTACCAATCACCAGCGTTAACATACTGATAAAATAGACCGGTAACGCCCACGTTGCATATAAAGCACCGAACATACCTGAAAAAACATGGAAAAGAGCTGCAAATCCAGCTGTTTTTACGACTGTCGACATAAACATCGTAAAGATTGTTGGTGCGCCATCGTATACATCTGGCGTCCAAAAATGGAAAGGAGCTGCTGAAACTTTAAATAGCATGCCTACAAGCATCAAAAGAATTCCTGCATACAGGAAGGTTGGCATGGATTCTTTGGGGGTACTTGCAATTGCGTTTGCAATATTGGCGATATAAAATGAGCGCGTAGCTCCATAAACTAAGGTTATGCCAAATAGTAAAATTCCGGTTGCAAAAGCACCCATTAATAAATACTTAATCGCTGCTTCATTGGATCGAAGATTACGCTTGTCGGAGCCCGTCAAAACATACATGGAAACGGAAAGGATTTCCAGGCCAACGAACAGCATGATTAAATGGTCGAAGGAAACCATTAAGATGGCACCAACAACCGAGAATAACATGATGGCATAGTATTCAGCCGGGTGAGTATGCTCGTCATCTTGTCCGAAGGCATTCGAAAATTCGACCACAAAAAACGCAGCTAATTGAATAATAATACTAAAATTAATAGAGGTGTTCGTCGAGCGGAACATATTACCGAACCACAGATATTCATGATTCCAATCCGCCACTGTTAAGCCCATGCTAAGGGCTAAAAAACCTAACGTGAATGTTTGAATGGTTTTTCGTGAAAGCCAAAAGCCCAAAAATAAATTACTAATTCCAAAAATTGATAAAGCAATAATAGCCGTCATAATAGATGCGTTATATAGATCTTAGTTAAGTAATTGCGTTAATTTCTCCACGCTTTCAGCGCTGTAATTAAGTACGGTTTGCGGAAAAATTCCACCCACAAGTACAAGTATTACTAGCGGTACTAAGACCATTTTTTCTGCTGATGTTAAATCCTCAAATTCTTTTGTGATGCGTGAAACATTACCAAACATGCTTTTTTGAATCAAGCGTAACGTGTAAACCGCTCCCAAAATGATGGTAATTCCGGCAATAATCCCAATCCACATGTCATGATCAAAGACACTTTTCAATAATAGAAACTCACCGATAAATCCATTCGTTAACGGCAAGGCAATCGAACCTAAACTTAGTACAACAAAGGCAACACTTAAAACAAAAGATGCCTGCGTTATTCCTCCCAATTGGGCTAGTTCGCGTGTTTTTGTTCTACGCTCAATAATTTCGATGATGAAAAATAATCCTACAATGTTAATACCATGCGAAAGCATTTGGTATAATGAACCCTGAATTCCAGCTAAACTGCCGGTTAATATCCCTGCCGACATAAGTCCTACGTGTGCAAAAGAAGAATAGGCAATGAGGCGTTTCGCATCTTTTTGTTGGATTGCGATGATTGAACCATATATAATACCAATCACCGAAAGTATTGTTACCGTAGTTCCCCACGTAATCATTCCCAATGGAAACATGGGCAATACGAGTCTAATCACACCATAAGTCCCCATTTTTAACATGATTCCGCCCAGCAACATACTTCCTTGCGCTGGGGAAGTCGTGTAGGTATCTGGTTGCCAAGTGTGGAAAGGGAAAATAGGCATCTTGATTGCAAACGCAATGAAGAATGCTAGAAACAAATAGTTTTGAGAAGTCGCAGGTAAACTACGCGCCGTCTCAACTAATACATCAATATCAGCGGAACCTACTGCTCCTGGTGTGCGCAGATACACGTAGATTAAACCAATTAATAAGAATAGCGAACCAAAAAGGGTATAGACAAAAAACTTAAACGTGATTGCGATTCGATTTTCCCCGCCAAACTGTGCAGATAGAAAGTAGATGGGCAACAAAGAAGCTTCAAAGAAAAAGTAAAATAAGAATGCGTCTTTCGCTAAGAATGAACCCAACAAAGCAGTCTGCATTGTCAAAATCAACCCTTGGTAGACGGGGTTATTAGCTCTGTCCGTATTTGCCGTGCTCCCAATGATAAACGGAATCAATAAACCTGTTAAACCAATCAATATCCCATTAATTCCATCCACCCAAAGTGAAAACGAAAGCCCTGCTTCTGGAATCCATGGATAGGAAATAGCGATGGCATTAGCGGACTGACTTGATTGAATTAACAAATAAGCAACTATAATCGCCTCAATGATCGACCCAGTTAGGGAAATGACAAATGCATTTTTAGGTTTGGCGATTAGTAAAAAGCTACCTAATGCAAGTGGAAATAAAAGTATAAAAAGTAAATACATGCCTTTAGCGTCGATTAAAGATTATAAAATCCAAGTCTTTAGACCCAAAAATAAAATGACAGTTACCGAAATAACAATCATAAAAATATAGTAGCCTACGTTTCCCGTTTGGATCCGTCGGAATTCTGAGGATGCATACTGGACAATTTTACCCACACCCTCTACTAGTAGATCCAAAACTAAAAACTCGAAAATTTGATGCAAGAAATTACTCAAGAGGCTAATTGGCCGAACAATAAGCATATCATACAATTCATCGATGTAGAATTTATGGTATATAACCTTTTGAATTCCAGTAACTGATGCATCCGATCCTGGTACAGATTTCTGCATACCAAAAATATAGATTGCCAGCGCCGCAGGTAAAAATGCGGCCAATAATGGCGCGCCACCTTCTAAACTTAAGAAATTAACTTCAGCTGCCTCACCAGCTGCAGGAAGCAGTGGGGCTAACCAATGAGCTAAGAATTCATTCCCGCCAGCAAAATGAGGCAAGTTGATGATTCCACCTCCCACAGAGAATATGGCTAATATAATTAATGGCAGTGTCATTGTCCATGGAGATTCATGCAAGTGATCTGCTTGTTTTTGCGAACCTCTGAATGCACCAAAGAATGTTAAAATAAATACGCGGAACATGTAGAATGACGTCATGGCTGAACCTAAAATCGCCAACCACCACATGATTGGATCATGATGATACAAGCTAGCCAATATCTCATCTTTAGAGAAGAAACCTGCAAAAGGAGGTATACCCGCAATGGCAATTGTGCCTAACAAAAATGTGACGTAAGTTATAGGCAAGTGGCTTTTTAATCCACCCATTTTCCGAATGTCTTGCTCGTCGGACATCGCATGAATAACCGAACCCGCCCCTAAAAACAACAATGCCTTAAAGAATGCATGCGTCATGACGTGAAAGAAAGAAGCCGTGTAAGCTGAGGCGCCGAGTCCCATAAACATATAGCCCAATTGGGATACGGTAGAATAGGCTAATACTTTTTTGATGTCGTTTTGGAATAAACCAATAGCTGCACCGAGTAAAGCGGTAGCAAGTCCAATCCATCCTACAAAATGCAATACTTCTGGGCTCAATTCGAACAACACATTGGCTCGAATAACCATGTAAATTCCTGCCGTTACCATGGTTGCCGCGTGAATTAATGCCGAAACCGGTGTAGGGCCCGCCATGGCATCCGGTAGCCATGTAAATAATGGAATCTGAGCTGATTTACCCATTGCGCCAACAAACAAGCAGAAGGCGATTAATCCTACATTATCAGGTACATTGCCCTCGTTAATGGATGTAAAAATGGAGGTGTAATCTGTTGTGCCAAAATTTTGTATCAATAAGAAAATACCCACCAAGAATCCCAAGTCGCCAATGCGGTTCATGATAAACGCTTTACGCGCCGCATCACCATAGCTATTTTTCTGGTTCCAAAATCCGATTAATAGATAGGAGCATAATCCTACACCTTCCCAACCAATAAACATGACGACGAAATTTGCGCCTAAAACAAGTATCAACATAAAGAAGATAAACAAATTTAGGAAAGCAAAAAATTTGCCTAAACCCGCATCATGTGCCATATAGCCCATCGAATACACATGAATCAACGTTCCAACACCCGTGATAATAAGGAGCATTAAAATGGATAATTGGTCCACTTGAAAAGCAAATGGAATAGACAATTCGCCTAATTTCATCCATTCGGCTAATGTGTAAATCTGCGTTTGACCATCAAAATTTAAAAATAATTGCAAGGATAAAGCAAATGCCACTACAGGTGGAATGGTTCCGATTATACCGGCTAATTGCTTATTCAATTTGGGGAATGCGAGTCCATTTACGAGAAAACCAATAAACGGAAGCAAGGGAATTAAATAGAATAATGACATATGATTAGGCTGATTGAATGTGTGCTGGAATTAATTTTTTAATTTATTAAGCACACCGATATCAATACTTTGAATGTTTCGGTAAATCATAACAATAATGGCTAGGCCTACAGCAACTTCAGCCGCGGCAACTGCCATGATAAAAAAGACAAAAATTTGACCTGCTGGATCTGAAAAATAAGATGAAAATGCGGCCAACAATAAATTGACAGCATTCAGCATGAGTTCAACGGCCATGAATACAATAATTGCATTGCGGCGGGTCAAAACTCCTAAAATTCCAATGCAGAATAAAGCGGAGCTTACAAGAATGTAATGAGTTAGTGGTATTGTGCGTAATACTTCTGGAATCGATTGCATAGTCGTTATTTAAATGCATTTATGCGAGGCAAAAATACGAAATAAACTGAATTTTATAGCCCCTAACGTTGAAAACCTTGTAATTTTATTTCAGTCAATTTCCGTTTTGTATCCATGGGGAAATCACCCTTCATCATCCAATCGTAATAGGATGGATCTGATTTGAGGACTTCCAAAATAGGTCTACCAATATGTTTGCCAAAATTAAAAACGGCAATTTGATCTTTATTATAAATCATACGATTGGCAAAATCGATCGAATTCGATGCGCTTAATTCATGTAATTTTTGGACATCATTTTGGATTGGGAAATAGTCATTCCCGTCCGCATCCTTCAGGCTGGTGTTTGCGTAGTGTTTTACCTGGGCGTTTAAAACTTCTAATGTGGCTAGCACATCGGCTTCAGCTCCGTGTGCTCCCACTAATTCTTTATTACAATAAAATCGGAAAGCAGCTGTTAGATTTCGAGGTTCCATCATATGGAAAATTCGTTGGGCATCCACTAATTTTCGATTTTTCATATCAAAATCTACATCATTGCGTAGAAATTCTTCAACCAACATGGGCACATCGAAACGATTCGAATTGAAGCCTGCTAAATCACAACCATCTAAAAATGTCGCTAGGGATTTTGCTACTTGCTTAAAATTTGGCTCCTCTAGTACGTCGGCATCATAGATTCCATGAACTAAAGATGCCTCTAATGGAATTGGAATACCCGGATTAACACGTCTTGTTTTTACCTCTACGGAGCCATCGATATTAGCTTTAGCAATGGATATTTCGACGATTCGGTCGCGATTGACCATTATTCCGGTGGTTTCTAAGTCGAAAAAGGCCAACGGTCTTTTGAGTTGCAATTGATGCTCCATAGCTTTTGAATTTTAATAGGCATAAAGGTAGCTTATTATTACCTTTGTTCGATGAAATTCACCCCTAAAGCCATATTTTTTGACTGGGATCACACGCTATGGGATCACGATCGAAATGCAAATGAAGTGTTAATAGAATTATTTGACGCCTTCAATCTGCCGTTGGCCGACGAGACCTTTATGTGGAGCACGTTTCAGCAAATCAATGATTCGCTTTGGGAGGACTATCAATTGGGGAGAATTTCGCAAGAAGTACTTCGTGAAACTCGGTTTATCCGGTTTTTCGATGAATTGCAAATCGATGGACCCATACGTGAATTTTCAGAGGCGTACTTACAAAAGACCCCTCGAAAAACAAATTTAATTCCTGGCGCATTTGAGGTCATTGAGCACTTGGCTCAAAAATACCCACTTTATATTTTAACGAATGGATTTACTGACATTCAATGGGTTAAAATCGATGGAGCTGGTATGCGGCATTTTTTTCAAGAAATAATTACCTCAGACATTGCTGGGCATAAAAAACCGGCTCGCGGTTTTTTTGATTATGCTTTAAAAATTGCCGGAATTTCTCCTGGAGAAGCTGTGATGGTCGGAGATCATTCCGTGATTGATATTCAGGGTGCTGCGTATGCGGGAATTCCTGGGATACACTTGAATCAACGAAATGAGGATTCATCGTGTAAAATTCAAATTTTGGAATTGCATGAGCTTCTAGAGTGGATTCACTAGTTATTCAAAAAGGGAAAGTTGGTTGTCATTGGCCTTGCGGTCGACTATCTTTTTGTCTCGAATAAAGCGCTTGTTCCCCTCTAAAAAAGCGGTAAACTTTTCGATTTGCTCATACAATGGATTGAAGTCCATGGTGTTAAGATGATAGGATTCGACATAGACATCAGCAAAATCTGTGATAACATAATCCAGTTGCTCGATGCCAAATTTCTGTAGGCCTAATAAATACAGGTTTTGGTGATTTTTTAAAAATCTCCCTGGTTCATAATAGGAAGTGCTTTTTAAATCAAAGGCAACGTGCTCCCCTACACCATCCACATAGCCGTAAATTTGAGTGTTTTTATAGCGGGATTCGACGTAAAATTGGGTCTTATATTTATCCGGAATCAGGTTCCTCGCTTTGTCGATAATTCCTTCCGCAAACAAATCTTCATTTTCACCCAAGGTTACAGCTCTTTCAAAATCAACTCCTTTTTGCTGGGCTTTTGTCGTTGGTTTTTTTACGCGATTAATCCGTTCAATCATCTCGATTTCATCTACAATAATTTTCCCATTCACATCGCGCGTTTGGTTTAGATATAGCGAAAATGAATTTAAGATCGTCGGGTATAGTCGGTAAATCATGGGTACTTATCCGATTTGAAGGCGTGTTACAGGTGTGTTATTGACCAAATGCGATTCAGTAATCTCTTCTACATCCGAAAGCTGAACATTTCCATAAAATACGCCTTCTGGGTATACAACCAAGGTGGGCCCTTTTCCGCAAAAATCTAAACATCCTGCCTTTTGGATACGTATTTTGGTATCTAAGCCCTGTGCTGCCCAAGTTGATTTGAATTTGTCAATAAGTTCCATGCTGTGAACTGAACCGCAACTTTTTTTTGGGGCATCTTTGTCATTTGCGCAGATAAATACATGTTTTTCGAAGTGCATTAGGAGATAGGTTTAAGTTGAACAACAATAGGACAATGGTCAGAGTGCATCGCATCTGGTAATATATAGGCATTGTGAATACGTTCTTTTAACTTGTCTGAGGCAAGGTGGTAATCGATGCGCCAACCTAAATTTTTTCCTCGCGCACCGGCACGGTAGCTCCACCACGAATACTGATGTGGTTCGTCGGAACGAATCAGACGAAAAGTATCCACAAAACCATTTTGAATGAAGTTTTCCATCCATTCTCTTTCTTCGGGCAAAAATCCAGAACTAGTGGCATTTCCCTTTGGATTATGGATATCAATTGCGCGGTGACAAATATTATAATCACCTGAAATGATCAGATGCGGAATTTGAGTTCGTAATTTAGTTACATACGCATGGAAGTCGGCCAGCCAATCCATCTTGAATGCTTGGCGTTCATCCCCACTCGAGCCCGAGGGCATATAGACACTCATCACAGAAACATGCTCGAAGTCGATTCGGATAACGCGGCCTTCTGAATCGTATTTTTCAATTCCACATCCAATTTCAACATGATTTGGTTTGATTTTCGAAAATATGGCAACGCCAGAATAACCTTTTTTTTGCGCGGAGTGCCAATAGATGTGATAGCCCAAGGCTTCAATTTCTTGCGTGTCGACTTGCTCGCGTTCTGCTTTTAATTCTTGAATGCAAATGATATCAGCTGCTTGTTCCGCTAGCCAAGAAATAAAGCCTTTTTGGATGGCGGCACGAATGCCGTTAACATTATAGCTGATTATCTTCATGCCGATTAAAAGATTTCAGATTCAAAGTAATGCACAATATGTGCTTTCAGCAAGAGATCTTGTTCTTTTAAATTGAGGGTTGGCACAGGTGAAACTAAATTCCAGTGGGGCCATCCTTCAGAATCCAGCCCCTCTAAGGCATAAAATCCGCTATAACTGAGGACTTTACAGGTCGCAATGTGCATTAAATCTTGTTTTTGTTCCTTGGTAAAGTGCGCATGCCCTTGCCCCAACTCTTGTACCCCGATTAAAAATAAAACGGATTCTAAATCTGTTGGCCTTTTCTGAAACTGATTTTCAAAAAAGTCTAGGACCGCCTCAAATGAAGCGTGCACGATGGCGGGTTCAAATTCCATGGGAAAATTTAGGGAACGACAATAGAAACCTTGAATTTGGATGACTCCAACACAGCTTTTTGTCCTTTTGGATTGTTACCAATCAGCACGAGATTGCCCTCAATTTCGGTATCAGACAAATAGGTGATGTTTAGACGTCCCACCCCATTCTGAACACCCGAACTATCGGGCATTTTAGCTTCGTAAAAATTGTTTTTATTTCGGAAATCATCCACATTGTGAATGATATTGCCAATATTGCCAGACTCTCCATCTCCAGGAATAAAATACGTACCCGTACCTCTAAGTTGGAATATCTTCACATAAATTGTCTCTTTTGATTGCTGATTT
>CAMCXW010000017.1 GCA_945883625.1 Spirosoma fluviale | reverse complement strand
GATCGATCTGTGACTAAATTAATGACGGCTGCCATCGCATCCGAGCCATATAATGTCGACTGCCCACCTTTCATGATTTCAATACGTTCCAGATTTGCCAAATTAATTAAATTCCAATCCATCACCGATGAAATATGGGAAGGGTCATTCGCTGGAAATCCGTCAATCAATAATAACACATGGCCCGTATTTGCCCCGCGGACATAGATTTCTTGGTTCGTGCCCGGCGCACTTCGAGAACCTACGACAGAAATGCCGACCGTTTCTTGTAATAATTCCCCTAACCCTTTACCTAAACTCGCTTGAATTTGTTGGCGCGATATAATCGAAACGACTTTCCCTGTCTGCGCTAATTTCGCCGGAAACTTACTGGCTGTTACTTGAACTTCGGCCAATGTGGAATCGGTAAAGGATGTTATTTGTCCAAGCGAGGTATGATACCCACACAGGAATAAAGTAGCGATCGCAATCGCTGATAGTGATTTTAACATTTTTTTGCCCAATGGGCGTGAAGATAAAAAGGTAATCGAACGCTCGACCCCAGTTCATCCTCCGTAAAACAAGGTCAAGGATCATTCAAGGCAGGTCTCCTGACTCGCTTCCGATTCTTTCCAGTCTTCCCAGCCGAGGCCAGTGACATGAGGTTGAAAAGCATTTTGAAAGCTTACAGTTGCGGGGACAGTTCCGGTTTTTCACTGGATTCCCTATTAAGCAGCAAACCACGGATGGTTTGATACACCTTAAACTGTCACAAACTTAGTAGTTTTTATCTAGAACTTGATTTTTATTCCAATTTATCAACTTGCTACTCTGCCAATTCCCATTAATTTCTCTTCTTTGCAGCCTAAACCTCACCCCATGGAAACTATAAACCGATGCCTTTGGCCTGGAAATGACCCACTTTATCAAGCCTATCATGACCATGAATGGGGGCAGCCATTGCATGACGATCAGGCCCTTTTTGAGTTACTTATTTTGGAAGGTTTTCAATCTGGTTTATCTTGGATAACCATCTTGCGTAAAAGGGAATTTTTCCGCGAAGCTTTTGCGCATTTCGATTATCGTGTGCTGGCGAATTGGACGGAGGAATTGTTAAAAAGCCAACTAGAAAATCCGCTCATTATAAGAAACCGACTTAAAATCTGGTCTGTACGAACGAATGCACAGGCATTTATTCGAATTCAGGAAAAATTTGGTAGCTTTGACCGATTTATATGGTCTTTCGTGAACGATCAGCCCATCCAAAATCATTTCACTTCACATGAGGCTTTGCCTGCAAGTACCGAGTTATCGGAACGAATGAGTAAAGAATTGAAGAAATTGGGATTTAAGTTTGTAGGCCCCACGATCTGCTACTCATTTATGCAAGCCGCCGGCTTAGTGAATGACCACATAACCAGTTGTTTCTGTTACGCTAACACATAGAATGAATTCAAGGATCGTCATCATACCGACCTACAATGAGATCGAAAACATCCAAGCCATCATCGAAAAGGTGTTGAGTTTGGAGCCTGTTTTTGATTTATTGATTGTCGACGATGGCTCACCTGATGGAACTGCTTCAGAAGTTAAGCGCCTACAAATTCAACACCCTAATCGAATTCATCTGCTCGAACGCAAAGGAAAATTAGGGTTGGGGACAGCTTACATTGCTGGGTTTAAATATGCATTGGAACATGGTTATGACTATATCTTTGAGATGGATGCCGACTTCTCGCATAATCCAGATGATTTGGTTCGTTTACATCATGCTTGTCACGAAGAAGGAGCATATATGTCAATAGGATCACGGTATATCAAAGGCGTAAATGTGGTCAATTGGCCTATGGGACGCGTTCTGATGTCATATTTTGCAGGTTATTACGTACGATTCATTACCGGCATGCCTATTCAAGATGCTACAGCGGGGTTTGTTTGTTACCGCAGAAACGTATTAGAGACAATCCCGCTAGACCAAATCAAATTCATTGGGTATGCATTTCAAGTTGAAATGAAATTCACGACCTGGAAATATGGATTTAAAATGATTGAGGTTCCTATCATTTTCACCGACCGGACAAAGGGTACGAGTAAGATGTCGGCGAATATATTCAAAGAGGCAATTTTTGGGGTTATTCAGTTAAAAATTAGCAGTTTGTTTAAGCGTTACCAAGCATCGTAATGGACTACTCAATCTTAAAATCACTGCATATTATATTTGTTGTCAGCTGGTTTGCTGGCCTATTTTACCTTCCCCGCTTACTCGTTTATCATGCGGAGGCTCAAAGCAAAGAGCCAAACGAGAAAGCTATTTTATCAGCTCAGTTTTCCAAAATGGAGAAACTGCTATTTAACGCCATCATGATTCCGGCGATGTTTTTGACTTGGATAACGGGATTGATTTTAATTTACCTAGCATGGTGGGATTCATTCGCCTCGCACACCTGGTTACATCTCAAATTGAGTTTCGTTGTGGGCATTACAATCTACCACTTTGTTTGTCGGCATTTCATTCGCCAATTCCAACAAGGAAATTTTATCATTTCTGGGCCTCAATTGCGAATGTTCAATGAAATTGCAACGATACTTCTTGTGGCCGTGGTGTTTCTTGTGGTCGCGAAAAATACCTTGGATATGATTTATGGGTTGGTGGGGTTTGTCATTTTTGCCATTGTAATTATGGCGGCCGTAAAAATCGTTCGGAAATATCGGACTAACGCATAGCGCGATCCATATCTCGTTTCACATCCTTCTCTTTAATATCATCTCGTTTATCGAATGTTTTCTTTCCTTTGGCTAAGGCAATATTCAATTTGGCATAACCCTTATCTGATATAAATAGGCGTGTAGGAATAATCGTCAAACCTACATTTTTCAGTTCCTTTTGCAGCTTGGCTAATTCGCGTTTGGACAATAAAAGTTTGCGATCACGTAAAGGATCATGGTTGTAATGTGTCCCTTCATCGTAGGCTGAAATATGCATATTGCGCACAAACAATTCCTCTTGAAAGAAAACACAATAGCCATCGGTTAGATTCGCTTTGCCTTGTCGGATCGATTTAATCTCTGTGCCAGTCAATACCAAGCCTGCCGTAAACGTATCCAAGAATGCATATTCGAAGGATGCGCGTCGGTTTTTAATTTCGACTTGTTTTTGAATTTTTTCTTTGGCCATGTTAAAACAAAAAGGCCACACAGCACAAACTGCGTGGCCTTCAAAACAAATAATTGATTACTTATTCCCTTTCTTAGCTGCGTATTCTTTGTTAAGACCGTCTACTAATTTTTGGGTTACATCTACTGAGGCATCAGCGAATAAAATACCGCCACCTACTTTCGAATAGCCCAAAACGAATTCATATTTATTTTCCTTGTTAACTTTTAAGACATATTCACGAATGTTGTTGTATAACTCTTCGTTTTTCTTCGCTTGCTCTTGTCCTAATTCCGCTTGCTTTTCTTGTGAATATTGCTGCAATTCTGCTCCTTTCTTCTTCAAGGTCATATCAGCAGCTTGTAATTGTGCTTGTGTCATTGCCGAAGCACGCTGTTGGATCGCTTGCAATTCAGCTTGCAGCGCACGCTCTTTTTGACCTAGGTCAACTTGCAAACGGTAGCCCTTATTTTCAAATTCTTTTTGTGCGTCTTTGTAAAACTGATAATTCGTTAATAACGAGTCGGAGTTAACAAACACGATGCGCTTTCCATCTGCTGTCGTTGCGCTAGCACTTCCACTTGTGCTTGGCTTAAATAATGAATAGCCTACTGCTATTGTCAAAATGGCTAACCAAACGTAAGCGATACTTGGATTTTTCACGAGATTAAATTTTTATTTTAAAAGAATGGTAAATATACAATGTCAAAATTGATTGTCCTAAAATTTTATTATTTCTGTCGTAAACGAGCGCCTGCCCAAACCCACAGTCCGGTTGTTAAACCACCTATGATTCCGGTCACCACATATAAAAGAGAAACTTGGCCCTTCAATGGTAGCAACTCCGCCATGCGCCCAGGTAGGGTACTCGGATGTCCCAATACCGTATAATAGGCCGTAATTACCCACAAAATAAACCCTGCCAAGAAGCCAACGATAAAAGAACCTTTTGTTTTCATGCCAACGATATACGCGATAACAGCCGCAGAAATACCCATGGCATACCAAGGTAAATACATACCAATTAAGGCACCCACAACAACAAAGACTAGAATTAATCCAAGCGAATATTTCATACTATTGAACAGATAAAGTTAATTTTTTACGAATTCTATTTGTTGGCTCTGTTGGCTTATCTAAATAAAGCAACGGCTTTAATTCCCCTTTGGCCCATGTATCTATTAAGTCATCATAATGCGCACTACCTGGATTCCCAGATTGTCCACCTGGGTAAATTCCAAAGGCCTTTGGGGTGCCTTTCTTTGACAATTCAACAATAAAACGCCATGATGGCCCTGTTTTGGTCGTTGTAGCATTGACCATTGTACCTCCACCTCCCACTGGAATATGTAGGCGACTTAGCGCATCCATTCCTGGTATTAAATGCCGCACACCTGTTTCTTTGTGTTTATTCCAAGCCCACTCATTACCCATGGGACCGTGGTGTTTAGTTAAGGAATCCAATGCTGATTGAAATGAACTTGATATAATATCCTGCATTGTTTCCTTTTTGCCCTTTGTCAAAACATTATCCCACCAGCGGGCCGTTCCTTCTTGTTCAATCAAACGAATCGTGCGATCCATATCAGGCCGATTCATTGGCGCTTTTTCATTTGAAGCAAATTCATCATCCCAAAGGAATGATTGCAAAGTGATTACCCAGGTTTCAAAAATAGTAGCTCCAATCGACTCAGCAGAATTTTGCAAATTCCATCGCTTTAATTCATCGATAGCTTTGCTATTGGAGCTAACCTGTGCAAGCAAAAGTGGCAATAGTTTTCTTGCCCGAATGTTAAAGTTGTCATTTTGTAAACCGCGCAATGAGTCAATGGTGATTTTACTCATGGCCGTAAGACGCTCATTGATGCGCCTTCCGCGCTCAGATGGGGCATATTGCCAACCCATGTAATAGGGATAAGAGGCATCCGTAGAAAATTGATTTGCTGAACTAACGAAACCACGTGCAGGATTTTTAACATGTGGATTGTGCGCCTGCGGGATGAATCCTTGCCAGTCGGCAGCGGGATCAGTTCCATCCATCAAATATTTTCCATGCAACTTCGACTTCAACGGAAACTTCCCGTTTACCCACAGCGCGATATCACCTTCGTTGCTCGCAAAAACAAAGTTTTGTGCGGGGGCTGAATAATAACTGAGGGCATTCGTATAATCGGTGTAATTTTTAGCCCGATTAAGTTGATAGAAAGTAGTTAATTCTTGAGATTTTTCATGTGCAATCCAGCGTAAGGCATGGCCAACAGGGATGTTGGATTTGAACGCTTTTTCATGACTCAAGTAAACGACTGGGCCGTGGTGTGTAAAGAAAACCGTGTCCACAAAATCCTTTTTGCCTTTAATCTTGAATGTTTCAATCCGAAGTTTTGTTTTTTTCCATTGACCGCCATGCCAGTATTCGAGTTTGGATGCGTCTTTGAATTTAACTTGATACCAATCAAGCACATCTGAGCCTACATTGGTTACGCCCCATGCGATGTCCTTGTTGAAACCTGTAATCACATTCGGTGTTCCGGGCATAGTCGATCCATATACATTCACACCTGGGGCAACTAATTGAACTTGATACCAAATCGAAGGAAGTGATAAAGTTAGATGTGGATCATTAGCCAAAATTGGCATACCGGAAACCGTTTTATTTCCGGAAACAGCCCAGTTATTCGAGCCAATGTTCGGGTCTTTTTCGGGTGTTTGCATAGCACTTCCTAAACCCATAAAATCTTTGGGAGCTGCTGGAACGGGAACGGGTTTGAAATCAAGCGGGGTGCCGCTCGGAATAATCGGACTTTCTTCAAAGGGATAATTTGGGAATAAATTCTCTGCAACTTCACGACCGTATTGGCGTAAAATATTAGTCATTTTTAAGTCATCCGTACCAGATGCTAATACAAAAGACATATTCTTTAGAAACAAAGCACTTTTAATGGGGGTCCAAGGTTCTGGTTGGTAGTTTAACAACTTGTATTCAAGGGGGAAATCTCGCTCCGATAAGCTCGAAATATAGGCATTGATTCCATCCGAATAAGCTTCTAAAGCGACCTTTGAAAGTGGATCTGCTTTCATTCCCTCAAAAGATTGCTCGGCACCATAAACGGAACCCATGCGGCGCTGAAATTGGTCAGACGCTAAACCTTTTTCTCCTACAATTTCAGAAATACGTCCCCCCGCAAAATGCGTTTGAAATTCCATTTGCCACAAACGGTCTTTGGCGGTCAAATAACCTTGAGCTAAAAATAAATCGTGATCATTTTCGGCAAAAATATGCGGGATTCCCATTTCATCGTAGACCACCTTAACAGGTTTTTGCAAACCCGGAATTTGCAAATTTTCTTCTGTTGGCTCCCCCGACTCAGGCGCTTCCGCATTGACCCAAAAACCATGAAATGGACTGAGAAATTTACCGAATGGCGGGATGGTACCCCAAGAATTTGACAAAACGTATGTTACACAAAGGGTGATCAGCAACGGGAATACCTTTTTAACTAAGTTCATAGAAACGATTGATGATGAACGATAAATTTTCTAAGATTTTTTTTACTTTTAGAAAGGCAATTTTACGCAATTGTCGAACAACCAACAAATAAATTACTTTTAATTACATTTCGCCAACAACGTTACTACATGAAAAGAAGACAATTTCTGCAATCAGCGGGCCTTATGGGGGCTGCTAGTACAATTTCCACGGGTCAAAGCTTAGAACCAACCATCATTGCAACCTGGAAAAATGAGGCAGGAACAAAAGCTGGTTGGGACAAAATTATGCAAACTGGAAAGGCGTTAGATGGCGTTGAAGCAGGTGCGTGGGTACCTGAGGCGAATCCGGAGGAGACAACGGTTGGTTACGGGGGTTATCCAGACCGAGATGGGCATGTGACTTTAGATGCGTGCATTATGGATCACTTGGGAAATGCGGGATCAGTTACCTTTTTGGAAGGAATCATGCACCCGATTTCGGTTGCAAGGGCTGTCATGGAAAAAACTCCGCACGTTATGCTTTCGGGGGCAGGTGCTTTGCAATTCGCCTTATCACAGGGATTTAAGCAACAAAACTTATTGACCGAAAAATCTAAAAAAGCGTGGGAGGCGTGGAAAAAAGAATCAAAATACGAAACGAAAGTAAATATTGAGCGACATGATACGATAGGCTTATTAGCCCTCGGAAAATCAGGCGAAATCGCGGGGGCTTGTTCTACGAGTGGCATGGCATTTAAAATGCATGGTCGCGTGGGCGATTCGCCGATTATTGGTGGAGCGGTTTTTTGCGATGATGAAGTTGGTGGTGCTTGTGCCACAGGATTAGGGGAATTTGTGATGAAGACGCTAGGTTCCTTTTTGATTGTGGAGTTTATGCGGCAAGGTATGTCGCCCCAACAAGCCTGCGAGGCGGCTATTATGCGGATTGTGAAGCGTTATAAATATCAAGAATTCCAGGTGGGCTATCTTGCCCTAAACAAAAAAGGGGAATATGGCGCTTATTCTATTCAAAAAGGGTTTAATTTCACAATTACGAAAAATAACGTCACACAAGTAATTGAAAGTGGCTATTACATGTCCTAAACTTATGGAAAAAAAAGCGACCAATAAGAAAAAATTTTTGGTAGAAGTTGCCTGGGAAACGTGTAATCAAGTAGGTGGAATTTATACCGTCATTCGTACCAAAGTACCTGCCATGGTTGAGAAATGGGAACAAGACTATTTACTTTTGGGACCCTATTTTACGCAAACTGCAGCAGCAGAATTTGAACCCCTAGCGATCGACGAAGAAACTGCGGTTGGCCAAACCATTAGCTGGATGCGCAACTTAGGAATGGAGGTTCATTATGGCAATTGGCTCATCACCGGTAAACCGAAAATTGTGCTTTTTGACATTGCTTCGCTCATGAAAGACGTGGACGAAATCAAAGGACGCATTTGGGAAAATCATAAAATTTCGACCTTGGGTGTTGAGGACTTGGTCAATCAAACAGTTGTTTTTGGTGAGATGATTCGACTTTTCTTAAGTCAATTAGCGACTGAAAATAAGGCCAAAAAAGACATTATCGTTCATTTTCATGAATGGATGGCCTCCACGTGTCTTCCTGATTTACGTAAGGAAAAAGTAAAAATAGCGACGGTTTTTACCACCCACGCGACCATGTTAGGGCGCTACCTGGCCGGAAACGTACCCAATTTCTACGATGTTTTGGATAAGTTTGATTGGCTTAAAGAGGCCAAACATTATGGAATTGAGGCGCAAGCTTCCTTCGAGCGTGCAGCGGCTCAAAAAGCGGATGTATTGACGACCGTTTCGGATATTACTGCGAAAGAATGTGTTGCATTCTTGGGTAGAATTCCTGAATTAATTTTGCCAAACGGCTTAAACATTCAGCGTTTTGCGGCGCTCCACGAGCACCAAAACTTACATTCACTTTACAAAAAACGGATTTCGGATTTTGTGATGGGACACTTTTTCCAGAATCAACCCTTTGACCTGGACCAAACCTTGTATTTGTTTACTTCGGGGCGCTTTGAATATTCGAATAAAGGGTATGATTTGACACTGGATGCGTTAGAGATTTTGAATCGGAAAATGAAAGAATCAGGTTCACGCAAAACGGTGATTATGTTTTTTATCACCAAACAACCTTACCATTCGATTGACCCAGAAGTTTTGCATTCCCGAGCGGTCCTAGACGAAATTCGCGAAAACTGCCAGGCAATTGAAAAGGAAGTTGGCGAGAAATTATTCCAAGCCTCCGCTGCCTCTAAAGATTTATCATTACCTGATCTAAATGATTTTGTAAACGAATACTGGCGATTACGTTTACGAAGGACCGTTCAAACCTGGAAAACAAATGCAAGGCCCAAAGTGGTCACGCATTTACTCAAGCAAGAGGACGATATTATTCGAAATTTGCATCGGACAAATTTGTTGAATAATGAGGAGGATAAAGTGAAAGTGGTTTACCATCCGGATTTCATTGTCTCAACCAATCCGTTGTTTGGTCTTGATTATGGCCAATTTGTACGTGGTTGCCATTTGGGTGTTTTCCCTTCTTATTATGAACCTTGGGGCTATACGCCGCTCGAATGTATGGCGCGCGGGGTGCCTACGGTTACGTCAGACTTATCGGGTTTCGGGGATTACATGATGCAAATTATGCGTGATTATGAGCAATGGGGAGTGAGTGTGGTGAATCGCAAAACGCAGAACTATCAAGAATCCGCAGAGCAATTGGCGAATTTGCTTTTCAAATTCGTCCAACAAAGTCAGCGGGATCGCATCACGCAGCGTAATCGAGTAGAGAGTATTGCGGACACATTTGATTGGTCAAATCTGCGGGGTTATTACGACACAGCACACGAACTTGCAGTATTGAAAAAGCGGAAATAAATTATCAGTTTTTGAGGTTCAAAAATCCTCAGATCCCCTTACCTTTGGCAATCCTCCAAGGTTTGCCAAAGGTAGGTGGGAAATGTGCTTCAGGGCCTCGCGTTTCGACAAAGGCATCAACTCATTTTCTTCGACAAATTCGCATACCCAGACGGCATTCGTCCGTGCATATTGCCGTAAAATCCACCCGATCGCTTTTTGAATAAAAAACTCTTTAGACGTATTCAAGGCAAGAATCACCTGAACTAAAAGAACCAAATCAGTTTTTGACTTATAGCCTAACTGAAATAAGATACAGAGACGTTGGTGCCAAAAAATCGGCGAAGCCATCCATCGCGCAATCCAAGCATCCCGCTCACTAGGAAAACGCAAAAAATAAGCCCCAAGCACTTTGGGGCCCAAAACATCTACCACGTCCCACCAAGATTGGGCATCTACCCAGCGATCAATCAATTCGGGGAGTCGTTTGTCCCAACATTTCTGAGCCATCCATAAATAATCCATCGCGGCATATTGAAACTCCCTTTCTGGCATCGCAAATAATTCCGAACACACCTCAAACCAATCTTCACACTGGCCATGTACTTTATAAATAGCCTTAAATACGGCTGTTCGTTCCGGTTTTTTAATCCCAATAAACGGATATTGATCCCGCATATACCCACGCATCCAATAGGCATTTTCCGGATGATCCAACGCGTAAAATGCAGCCGTTAACTCCTTGACAAAACTCATCGATTTGAAAAATACAAATTACCCTGTAACCCACTTTCAGTTACATCCCAACTGGATGCATCGAAAGGCTTGTATTGAATATCAACGAAATTGATCTCATAGAAATTCTTCCAATTTACCCGTTCGCGGTCGAGCTTACGGATGCGATTTGCAGATACATTCGTTACTGTTAATTCGATATGATTTGACGTCTTTAATACACCAGCCGGAACTTGAATCTGATACGGAAGTGACCAACTAATTCCCAAATCAACCCCATTAATTTTCACGCGTACCCAATCCCTTACCTGATCTAAATGCAAAATTTTCGCCTGTGGCAATTGTTCCGCAGTCAATTCAAAATCAAAGGCATACGTCCCTTTCCCCCAATAATCGTGTGTCAATGAATCACGAGTCCAATAATCCAAGTCATCCAAAACCAACGATTTTAACTGCTTATCCGGAAAACTGACTGAGACTTGAGCCAACGGCTCAATCGGACTAATTACCTTATCCCCAATCGCCTGAACCTTTGACTTCAAGGGCACCTGACTGACCAAAAGACTTTGGCCAGGCGCCAAATTCAAGAAAAATTCCTTGTCTTTATTTGCGTGAACCACCGATTTTACCCCAGTCATCGGATCGAGCAATTCCATATCCATCGTTCCCTTCGCGAGACGAACCATCCCTTCCGAAAAACGATTGGACAAATTCGCGATGAAATACCGAGCTCCCTGAGGCGAACGCTTACGAATAAATGAAATTCCTTGGTCGGCAATCGATTCCCGACTAATCCGATAGCGTTCCAGGATGTTGGTGGGGTCAGAAACCCACCGCATAACCATTGTTTCGCGAGCAGCGTGCCAACGGTCCTTTTGTTCATCCGTCAGGCCAAACGAATTAGGCTGAAGGGGCATGTGTTCTAAGAAGTAAACAGGTAAACCTTGTTTTACCCATTTGGCCCACATTTCCATCGTTTCAAGTGAAACAAAATGTGGGGCAGGGATCAACAACATCTTATACTCGGCGCCAGAAGCCGTTCTAAATGTCCTTTTAGGGGTTGGCTGTAAGCCTTTCATGAGCAAATCAGACACATAATCAACTTGGTAACCCTTGGTTTGCATGTGCTCCGACCAGTGTCCAAAAGACGTATTTTTCATCCAATCCCGACTATTGGCATGCAAATCAAGCGGATGTGTTTTCCCTTTTCCATTTCGTTCATGCCAAATATCCTCCATCGGGAAATACATCAGCACATCCGCATCTGTGGGATGCGCCTGCAACATTTTTTGGCAATTATCTACATACCGATTTAACTCAGGCAAGGCTTCCCAAAAATGACTTTGCGGATTGAAGTTGGTGCTCGCATAAAACAACCAACCCGGCCAAGCGACCTCAGGGGGCGAATAGGTTGCCCCGTGGTAAAAAATGTGATTCACTCCGCCGATAAAAACCTGATCGACAACAGGCTTCACCTGAGCCAATGAAACTTTAAAGTGATTTCCTAGCCAAGTTGTTGTCTCGGAAGAGACCAATTTCTTACCCGTCAGGTTGGCCGCCGATGAAGCTAATTTCAAGTTTCGCACATCCGGAATACCAAAGCGAACCGAATCATAATCCGGATCGACGCGGTACCCCGGAATATCGAACGGTTTACTGCCAAAAAACTCTGTTTCAGGTATATCAACCGCAGCATATAAATCCAATAAGTTGCCGGGAGAACCATGCGCCTGATCCCGACTCACAAAGCCCATTTGCTTAATCCATGAGGCGAAAGGTTGCGTAAACTCGGTTAATAACAAATGAGCTAAGGTTCGATGATAATCTGCCCAAATAGCGTTTTCAGCATCAGATTCAGCTTTTGATTTGGCCATAACATCCAGATAGACACGCAAATCATACCCATTCATTCGTTGGAATTCTGCAAATAAATCAGGCGTGTAATTCGCCCCATAAGCCTCATACGAATCATTATACAAAGCCCGAAGTGGCGCGTGCGACTTCTTTAACAAGGGAACAAACGATTCACGGTACTGGGTAAATGCAGCTTTACTGAAGTGATCCATCACCAATCCTTCCGCCCCTGGAGCTGCCCGCTTGACTTGTTGGTTCGTCAGACTCTCCTTAAACACATACACCTGCGCTCCCTCCAACCCCGCCTGAAAACTTGCTTTTTTCAAGGGCACCAAATCCTCCACAAATACCTTGTTCACATAAACAGAAGCCGCTTTAACTTCTTGGGGAACCGCCCAAGTTTGACCTGGCGCGATGGAAACTACTTCAATTTTGTACGATTTGGCGGCGTCTTGTTTTCGAATTTGTGGGCCACCTAAAGGCCAACCGGTTCCAAGCGTCATGTCAATACCCAAATGTAACCGCTTGGCCTCCTTTAGTACAAAAGCAAACTTCTGATTCCAGCCGTCACTTAGATAAGGCTGAAATTTTGACTCATAACCTTTGGCGCCATAAATGGGGATAATGTGCAAACCACCAAAACCGGCTTTGGAAAAAGCCTCCAGATTATGGGTAATTCCAGTTTCGGTCACCGCACTTCCCGGCCACCACCAATACGCCCAAGGTTTAGAAGTAGAAAAAGCAGTGGGAGTTTGTGCTCCAACTGCTTTGGTAATTAATATAAAAAATAATAGGTATCTGAATTTGATCATACACCGAATGTCGTTTTTTTAGACAAAACGACCTAACAAATTCTCCAAATATTCTTGCTTTCCAGAGATCATGGCTGGCTCCCCAATCTCAACCGAAATTTGGTACAAATCTTCTAGTTTAAGCTTACCAGCCTCAAAATCTGCACCTTTACCCGAATTGAAACTAGCATAGCGCGCTGCTTTCAAGCGATCCATTTCGCCATGAGAAGCTAATTTGTCGGCAATAATTAAGGAGCGAGCAATCGTGTCCATGCCACCAATGTGCGCATAGAATAAATCCGCGGCATCGGTTGAATTACGACGACGCTTAGCATCAAAATTGATACCGCCACCCGCTAATCCACCTTGCTTTAAGATGATTGACATAGCTTCAGCCCATTCGTAAATATCGGTTGGGAACTGATCCGTATCCCATCCATTTTGATTATCGCCGCGATTTGCGTCGATTGAGGCCAACATCCCCGCATCGGAAGCAACTTGGCACTCATGTGCAAATGTGTGACCCGCTAAAGTCGCGTGGTTCACTTCTAAGTTTAATCCAAATTCAGACAACAAGTCAAACTCGCGCAAGAAACCGATAACGGTTGCTGCATCATAGTCATATTGGTGTTTAGTAGGCTCGCATGGTTTTGGCTCGATAAAGAACTTTCCTTTGAAACCATTGCGTCGTGCATATTCCACACACGTGTGTAACATACGCGCAAAATGTTCCCGCTCACGCTTCATATCCGTGTTCAATAAGGTCATATAACCTTCACGACCTCCCCAAAACACATATCCGCCGCCACCTAATTTGATCGTTGCGTCGATCGCCCCTTTTAATTGAGCCCCTGCATGAGCAACTACCTCAAAATTCGGATTCGTGGATGCACCGTTCATATAGCGCTCATTCGAAAACAAGTTAGCCGTTCCCCACAATAACTTCACACCACTCTCAGCTTGTTTTTTCTCGAAAATATCCGTGATGAATTTCATTCGATCCGTGAATTCCTTCGGATCATTATGACCTTCGATCGCATCCACATCGTGAAAGCAATAAAACGGCGCACCGATTTTAGTTATAAATTCAAACGCCGCATCTGCTTTATCGGCAGCACGCTGACGCGCATCAGACGCAACATCCCAAGGATAATGATGCGTACCAGGACCAAAAGGATCAGCACCATCGCCGCAGAAAGAATGCCAATAAGCAATGGCAAAGCGCAAGTGCTCCTTCATGGATTTACCGGCAATTATTCGATTTTCATCGTAATAGCGAAATGCGAATGGGTTGTCTGACTCAGGACCTTCAAATTTAATTTGATTAATTCCTTTGAAATATTCTTTTTGTCCAATTAATACGCTCATGTGTGTAGTTGAAAAATACGTTGATTTGCTTGTAAAGCATCAAAAATACAAATTATACGCTTGAAACCAAATGGGCAACACGACGATTTTAGCATAGTATAGCACAGGTGTGTTTGTTCATAAGACTAAATTTTCAATAAGTTTTTCCTATTTTTGAAAAAATACTATTTCATCAAATGAACAAATTATACACGCTCGGAATTCTATTCCTGATCACTTTGCCCACTTTCGCGCAAACGACCTATAATGCCAATGGTCGTTTTGAGCAACTTGAGTCTACACTTCCTACGCCCAATACCTATCGGACGGCGAGTGGATCTCCTGGAAAAGATTATTGGCAGCAACGTGCCGACTACGACATCAAGGTGGAATTAGACGATATCAATCGGAAAATTACTGGAACAGAAACGATTACCTATTTCAATAATTCACCGGATGAATTATCCTATTTATGGATTCAATTGGACCAAAATTTGTTTGAGAAAAATTCGGCAAGTAAAACAACGGAGACTGGCGAAATAAAAAATGGCATTCCTGCGTCTGCTTTTAAAGATTTGACAAACCCCAAGGATTTTGGCTATAAAATTACGGCTGTAAAAGATGCCAAAGGGAATCCTTTGCGCCATACCATTAATCAAACGATGATGCGCATTGATTTACCAACTGCAGTAAAGTCGGGGGGCTCAGTGATATTTAACATCGATTGGAATTATCTGATTACAGAATATTATGGCCGTTCAGGGTATGAATTATTTACCAAAGATGGTAATTCAAACTATTTCATTGCCCACTGGTTCCCACGAATGGCTGTTTATAACGACGTATACGGCTGGCAACATAAGCAGTTTTTGGGCCAAGGTGAGTTTACCTTAAATTTTGGTAACTATAAAGTAGCAATCACGGCACCAAACGACTTGGTTGTTGGCGCCGGCGGAGAACTTCTTAACCCGAATCAAGTCATGACGGCAACGCAACTGAAGCGTTGGGAAAAGGCAAAAACAGCCTCTCGTCCGGTAGAAATTGTGACGCAAGCTGAGGCGGAAGTAGCGGAAAAAGGTAAGCCAACAGGCAAAAAAACATGGCTATTTAAGGCAGATAATGTACGTGATTTTGCGTTTACGGCATCGCGTAAATTTATTTGGGATGCTTTGCAGGTTGATGTGGAAGGAAAAAAAGTTTGGGCAATGTCGTATTATTCGAAAGAAGCAAATCCACTTTGGGGGAAATATTCGACGATGGTCGTTGCGCATACCTTACGATCTTATTCAAAAAGAACGATTGCTTATCCGTATCCGGTCGCAATTTCATGTCATGCGACCTTAGGTGGTGGTATGGAATATCCAATGATTTCGTTTAATGGCGGTCGGCCTGAGGCGGATGGCACCTATACAGAAAATGTCAAAAACGGTATGATTGGTGTAATCATTCACGAGGTAGGTCATAACTTTTTCCCGATGATTATCAATTCGGATGAGCGTCAGTGGTCCTGGATGGATGAAGGATTAAATACATTTTGCCAATATTTAGCTCAGCAGGAGTGGGATCGTAATTTCCCATCACGTCGTGGGGAACCACAAAGCATTGTGCCTTACATGCGTTTGGATTCGAAGAGCCAAGTGCCGATTATGGCCAATTCAGAAAACATCATGGATTTCGGAAACAATGCCTATGCAAAACCAGCCACGGCATTGAATATCTTGCGCGAAACGGTGATGGGGCGCGAATTATTTGATTATGCATTTAAAGAATATGCGCGCCGTTGGGCCTTTAAACAACCTTATCCAGCCGATTTCTTCCGTACGTTGGAGGATGCATCGGGTGTGGATTTAGATTGGTTTTGGCGTGGATGGTTCTATGGAACGGAGCCGGTGAATCAGTCCATTGAAACAGTTGAATGGTTTGGCGTGGACAATATGGATCCAGTAGCTAAAAAGGCAACAGAAAAAGAAAAGGCAGACGCGAAGCGCCAAACGTTGTCAAATATTCGTAATAAAACGGATATAAAATCTACGGTGGTTGAAGAGAATCCAGACTTAACCGACTTTTATAATACATATGACCGTTTTGCAACATCAGATGCGGAGAAGAAAAAATACCAAGATTACTTGGGAGGTTTGTCGGAGGAGGAACGCAAATTGGTTTCAGAGGGTAAAAACTTCTACGTCGTTAATTTCAAAAATAAGGGGGGATTACCAATGCCGGTAATTATCAAGTTGAATTATGAGGATGGAACGGAGGAGATTTTACGCTTCCCTGCCGAGGTGTGGCGTTTGAACGATGTAGAAGCAAAGAAAATCATACCAACGTCGAAAAAAGTCGTTAAATGGACGCTAGACCCATTTTTCGAAATTGCCGACATCGATACTGATGACAATGCATATCCACGTGAGCCCGCTCAGCCGACCCGCGTACAACTATTTAAAGCGCAACCACGCAGCTATGGCGGAGGCCTAAATCCTATGCAGGAGGCTCAAAACGCCAAAAAAGCAGGGGCCGTAACTGGCTCGAAAAACTAAGGAGGGTAAACGCTGCCGGGGTTGAAGACCCCGGCAGCGTTAGCAAAAAACCGGTTTTAGATGCAACTCACCTAGAAAAAAACTGATTTTTTACTCCAGGAAACTGATAAAATCTCGAATGAGCTAAATTCGAGATTTTTTTATTCCTGATCGATTAGGTTCAATTTGGCTAAATCTAAATCGGTTCGTTTGGATTTGCTGAAATACATGGGCAAGAATTTAAATCCGAATTTAAAATCCTGAATGGTATAGGAAATACGTGCAACAACGGTGGATGAATACACCTCATCAAATCCTGTCAAATTTGCGGCAATTTCAGGCTGCAAGGTAACAATCTCTTTTTGGGACAAACCATAAAATGGACTATCCTCATCGATAGGATGAACAACAGTCCAATTCAAAACTAAGCTATCTACGTGGCTTCTCTCTAAACGAAGATTATAGAAACGATAGGTATTATCCGGTGTCTGAATACGCACATTCACCTTAATTTCTGCATTCATTAATAAATGGTCGTCCTTATAACATACCAATCGAAACATCAACGCCTTCCCTCCTTTGTATTGAGAATACACAATCAAATTTGAAAAACGAATAAATGCCTTTGGCCGTGAAAACCGACCATACAAAAGTCCAGTAGCAATGGCTAAAGATAAAAACCCCACCAGCGATTCAAGTGCAGCAATCCAATTAGCTAATTCACTCACGGGATTTATGCGCCCATAACCCACCGTAGTTAATGTCTGCGTTGAGAAAAAGAATAACTGCTTTAGCTGCCCCCAAGTATCTTGCTGGTAATCAACACCTTGCAAACCTTCAGGACCCGCAAGCCAATACAGCGCGGTAAATACAGCGTTTATCAACAAATAAACCAGCAAAATAACAATCAAAAATCGCCACCTCTTCATGGTCAACATATTCTGATAATTACTTACCCGATGATGGACATGAATCCCAATACGACGAATATTAAATGACCCGTCTTTATTGACCATGCGACCACCCATATCGGCACTCCGCTCCCCAAATCCCGTATCCTGATTTACATTTTCCATCCTATCGATTTATACAAACCAAAGTTTCACTGATGCAATAATAAGCACCAAAGCTAATACCCATTTTACGTTCGAATTTGATGCTACACCAGCACCCCACCTAGCACCTAAAAAACCCCCGATTAATGAGGCCGCCAACCAATAGATAAGCGAGGTGTTATCTAAGGGAATCCATGTTGTTAATCCAGCTAAACCTGCAATCGAATTAACAAAAATAAACAGCGCAGAAACCGCCGCAGCCTCTTTTAAATTTGCCCAGCAAAACAATAATAAGACCGGACTCAAAATAATTCCACCCCCGATTCCAATCATACCCGAAAGCAAACCGATCAAGTACCCAGCAGTTAAACCTGCCCACAAAGGAAGTGGCTTAGCCGACGATTCGCGTAAGCTAACTAGCATACGAAGTACTGCAATCAATAAGCAAACGCCCAAAATTTGTTTATAGCTTGAATCACTCAGTGGAACGCGCGCACCTAAAAAAGCAGCCGGAATAGATCCCAAGGCAAAAGGCCAAAACAAACGCCACTTAAAAAACCCTTGTTGGTAAAATGCGATAAAAGACATCAACGAAACACCCAAGTTCAACAAAAGAGCCGATTGCTTCATCACCACAGGTGCCACACTAAATAGAGCTAAAACGGCTAGATAGCCAGATGCTCCACCATGTCCTACTGAGGCATATAAAAATGCCATGGTGCCTAGTAAAACAAGGAGAAGCCAAAAATCCATATTACACGCGGAGGTAAATCAACAATTTTTCCCAATCTGGCACTCGAATACGCTCTTCCTTAACTCGAGATGCAGGAAGTGCCTTGATCTTTTCAAACAATCGAATGTAATATTCGTATGCGAGCAGGACACCTTTTCGAGCAGGTTTTGGCAAATTCTCAATACCCCGCAAACCAGCATCAAAATCCAATTGAATATCAGCCTCAATCTCCTTCTTCTCCTTATCTGAGAACGTTTCAAAATTAACTCCCGGAAAATACACACGTCCACGCTCATCAAAATCTGAACGTATATCCCGTAAAAAATTAATTTTTTGAAAAGCTGAACCCAAAGCACAAGCATCCGCACGTAAAAAATCATATTCCACCGAATTCCCTAAACAGAAAACACGTAAACACATAAGGCCAACAACCTCTGCGGAACCATATATATACGTTTTGTACGTCGCAACATCATAAACCCGATCCGTCAAATCCATTTCCATGGAAACTAGAAAAGCATCAATCAAATCATGCCCAATTTGAAATGTATTCACCACCCATTGAAATGAATGTAAAATAGGATTCAAGCTAATTTTTTCTTCAATTGCCTGAAAGGTGGCAGCGCGGAATCGCGCTAAAAGCGCTTGCTTATCCTGGTCGTGAAACGTATCTACAATTTCATCCGCCAAACGCACAAAACCATAAATCGCATAAATCGCTTCATGATATTGTTTATCCAAAGTCCGAATCCCAGATGAAAAAGAGGTTGAATAAGCTTGTGTCAACAACTTACTCGAATCGAGCGATACCTTTAAATATAAATCCATTTGACTAGTTAAATGATTTGTCAACTTCCTTAGCAACGACTAAACCTGATATAAGTGAAGGAGGAACACCCGGTCCCGGAACGGTTAGTTGGCCCGTGTAAAACAAATTAGCCACCCGTTTATTTTTTAAACTAGGCTTCAAAATAGCCGTTTGCATCAATGTGTTCGCTAACCCATACGCGTTCCCCTTGAACGCATGATAGTCTCCGATGAAATCTCGGTGCGCATACGAACGCTTATAAACAATCGAATCCCGAATCGAAACACCACAATACGCCTCCAAACGATCCATCAATTGCGCAAAATATTTTTCGCGTACCTCCTCGGTATCAACCAAATTTGGCGCCACCGGAATCAGTAAAAATACATTTTCACAACCATCAGGAGCCACAGATGGATCCGTCACAGAAGGTGCTGAAGCATAAAAAAGCGGGTCAGTTGGCCAAGAAGCCTCCGTATAAATTTCATGCGAATGCACGGAGAAATCACGATCAAAAAATAAATTATGATGCTTCAAGCGCGGCAAACGCTTATTTATGCCTAAATAAAATAATAACGAAGACGGAGCCATGACACGTTTATCCCAATACGACTCATCGTAATTTCGATAGGCATCTCCTAAAAGCTCTTCTACATGGTGGTAATCTGCACTGGCAACTACCGCATCAGCCTCCCACGTTCCAGAAGTTGTTTTGACAGATTGCACACGGCCATTCGTTATGCCAAAACCCGTAACCTCCATGTTGGTCCGAATCTTAACACCCTTTTCCTCAGCTAGGGCAACCATCCCTTTGACAATATTGTGCATGCCGCCCATCGGATACCAAGTGCCCAATTTAATTTCTGCATAATTCATTAAACTATACATGGCAGGCGTATTTTGCGAAATAGCTCCCAAAAATAAAATGGGAAATTCCATTAATTTCAAGAGCGTTGGCGATTTAAAATACTTCCGAACATGGCTATAAAAAGATTGAAAAACATCCATGCGGAGTGCATCAATCAAAACGCGAAGACTTAAAAATTCGGTGATTTTAGTGGATGGTTTCCAAACAAATTCTTGAATCCCCACCTTGTATTTATAGGCCGCTTGTTCCAAAAATCGATCTAATGCATTTCCAGCACCCGGCTCAATGGAATCAAACAAGTTTTTTAGTGCAGTGTAATTTGCAGGCATATCGATGATTTGCTGCTCATCCAAGATAACTGTGTACGACGGGTCTAAACGAACTAAATTGTAATAATCCGATGGCTTTTTACCAAACCTGCCGAAGTAATCTTCAAAAATATCAGGCATCCAATACCAACTAGGGCCCATGTCAAAGACAAATCCCTTCTCCGAGAACACACGTGCGCGACCACCCGCTTGGTCATTTTTTTCAAAAATTTCAACCTCATATCCTTGATCAGCAAGCGCTGTCGCAGTTGACAAGCCTGAAAATCCTGCACCAATTACAATTATCTTCTTCATATTCGAAACAAATATAGGAATTCTATGCGTTATCCGGACAAAGAAAAAGTCAGATAAAATCTGACTTTTTACTTCCTCCTCTGTTAACCAAAAAACGTATTATATGTTATGCATACATTTGCAAATGCTGCTTTAATGACTTCCGAGCGATATGAATTCGGTTTTTGACTGTGCCAATTGGCAAGTCTAGCTCGTCTGCTATTTCATGATATTTGAATCCCTCAAAATACATGAGAAAAGGAACTCGGTACATCTCTTCTGTATGACTTAATGCCAAATTTATATCTTCACGCATGAACGTAGATTCAGCGGAATTGATTTGAACAGTTTCTGATGAATTGATAAAATGTAAATTTTCTGTCGTGTCAATGAATGTGTTCCGACGAACCATCCGTTGGTACTGAGTAATGAACGTATTCTTCATGATGGTAAATAACCATGCCTTCAAGTTCGTTCCATCCATATACTTATCGCGATTTGTATATGCCTTAACTAAAGTGTCTTGTACCAAATCGTTTGCATCGTCTCCATCACGCGTTAAACGTAACGCAAATGGCTTCAAAAATTTGGAAAAATTGCCTACTTGATAAGAAAATTCTAACGCCGTCATCTTTTTTCTGTTGATTTTGTTTAACAAATTTATAAAAAGAATAAACAAAACAAATATTTGTTTAACAAATTTCAAAATAAATTAAACAAAATTTTATCGACAAGATATTGGTGTTCATCGGCGAGTTAGTTGAAATAATCAATTAGTAGGCTTTTCAGCCTATTTTACCGTATATTTACCACCCCTTTTAAGCATTCATGTTTCGTAAAATATTTTTTCTTTTATTGCTTCTTGCACCAGCAAGCATGCTATTCGGGCAGGCCACTTGTTCATGTACCTTAGAAGGAAATGTGACTTCAAAAGAAACCAAAGAGACCATTTCTGGGGCCTATATTTACATAAAAGGAACAAATAAAATCGCTCTATCCGACCGAAATGGTCATTTCAAAATCCAATCCCTTTGTCCTGGCGACTATACATTGATCTGCAAAATGAGCAGTTTTGATGCGGTAGAAATTCCAATATCCATCCAAGATGAGGCAAATCACAACGAAAATTTCACGCTAGAAAGCCATGACGAGCACCTCCAAGAAGTTGTAGTAAGCGGGAAAAAAAGTGAGAGTAGTGCCCAACTTCGCGGCAACTTAAGCGAAACCGAACGAGCCGAACGAGACGGTTTAAGTTTAGGAGAAATGTTACGTGGAATCAGCGGCGTACAAAGTTTACAAACAGGTAGCACCATCTCAAAACCCGTCATTCACGGAATGCACTCAGCCCGAGTAATCATTTTAAACCATGGTATCCGACAAGAAGGTCAGCAATGGGGCAGCGAACACGCACCAGAGGTTGACCCATTTGTCTCCAAAAATATTCAAGTAATCAAAGGCCCCGGCGGGTTACGGTATGGAGGAGATGCCATCGGTGGTATGGTCATGATGGAACCCGATGCTCTACCAGATAGTGCTGGATTGAAAGGGGAAATGCAATCGATTTATTTTACGAATGGCCGACAAGCCGTTTTGTCCGGCATGCTGGAAGGTGGATTTAACCGCGCAAATGGATGGGGCTGGCGTTTGCAAGGAACGCTGAAAAATGGGGGGAATATACGTACGGCCGACTATTTTTTGGCAAATACAGGTGTTCGAGAAGAGAATTTTTCAGCAGCCATTGGCTACAAAAAAAATAACTGGTCTAATGATTTATTTTACAGTCACTTTCACTCAGATATAGGTATCTATTTAGGCTCACACATTGGCAATGTAAATGATCTTGAAAAATCGATTGCCCGTTCAAGACCTTTTGAGGCATTTACTCCCCTTGAATTTAGTAGAGAAATATCTCGTCCATATCAAGATATAAACCATCGCCTCGGTAAATTTAAATCTCAATTTAAATTCGCATTAGGTCAAACCCTACGCGGAACTATCGCATTACAAAATAATGAAAGGCTCGAACTCGACGTATTGCGCGCCGGTAGAGGCATAAATAATTTGCGCTTTTTACTAAATACCCTCACAACAGAACTAATTTGGGATGAGTCCAACACAGCTAAAAAGTGGAAAGGGCAATTTGGCTTTAACTTACAAATGCAAGGAAATTTAACCTCGGGCAAAAATGTAACCATACCCACATTAACATCTAGCCTACTCCCCAATTACCTCCAAAATTCCTTAGGTGTTTTTGCGATTGAGCGCCTGGTAAAAGAAAAATTTGAAGTTGAAGTTGGCCTACGTGTCGACCAAAAAACAATCGACGTATATCGGCCAAAAATCAATTATTCAACCATAATTAACCGTAGTAAGAACGATTTCATGGGCCTTTCAGGAAGCGCCGGCCTTAAATACCATTGGTCAGAAAAATGGACAAATCACCTGATCCTAGCTCGTGCATTCCGTGCGCCTGGCGTGAATGAATTATTCTCATATGGCGTCCATCATGGTGCCGCTGCATTTGAAATTGGAGATCCTAATTTGACAGGGGAAACGGCCTACAATGCCAGCTTAAACACCTTAATTGATGCCAATAAATTACAAATTGAACTTGGCGTCTTCCACAATTACATTCAAAACTTTATCTATTTAAAGCCCATGGTTACGCGTGGCGTGGCCGAATACTTCACCACCGTACGTGGCGCGTTTCCGGTTTTTACCTACGAACAAATCAATGCCATTTTTAGCGGTATCGATGCGCAAGCCACCTACCAGTTGACACCCAATCTCGCGCTCCAACACAAAACAAGTATCGTCCAAGCAGTTGACAACTCGTCGGCCAACAAACGTTACCTCGTTAATATTCCAGCAAATCGCTTTGAGTATACCTTGACCTACCGTTGGATGCAGGAAAAGCAATATGTAAGTGTTGGCCTCATTCAAGTAAGCCGACAAACACGCGTGGAACCAGGATCTGATTACTCGGAACCACCTAAAGGCTACCAATTAGTACAAGCGAATTGGGGAATCAACCTCAAGAAAATAGATGTGGGTATTCGCATTAATAACGCCCTGAATACATCGTACCGCGATTATCTTAATCGCTTCCGATATTTTACAGACGACCAAGGTCGAAACATCAGCCTACGCATCTTGTATAAAATTTAACGACGCAACCAGACTTCAGGGTTTTGGCGAACCGTATTTTTCCAAACCTGGAAATTAATCTCCGACGTACCATCCTCATCCGAAGCAACCGATCCGATTCGTTGGCCCGTTTTCACTTTTTGACCCGTACTGACAGATACGCCGGCCAACTTACTATATACGGTAAAATAATCTCCGTGCTGGATCGCTACCACCATATTGATTCCCGGTATGTTCACCACCGACTGCACAACGCCGTCATATACGGTATGCACAGGGGAGCCCGGTGAAGTTTGAATATCAATTCCATTATTATTGATCATCACTCCCTTCAAAATAGGGTGTTTATGTACACCAAAGTGATCCGAGATAAATCCAGAAGGAACCGGGAACGGCATCCGTCCGCGCAAGGCGCTAAATGAACTAGCTAATTTCGCCTCCTCCGCATTCATATAATACGTATTTGAATTCAACGCTGGCTCGGCAACTTTTTCAGCCACAACAGCTTTCACTTTCACAACTTCTTTCTTCTCAGCCTTCGCTTCTAGTTTAGTTTCGGCCTTTGGCTGTTCCTCTACGCCCAATTTCTCCGATCTCTTCACCACTCCTTCTTCCAATTTTACTTTCGGTAAAGTTGGCTTACTTACTTCTAATTTACGCGCTTGGGCTGCTTCACGTAACTTACGTTCCCGCTCCATCGACTTTTGAATTTCGCGCTGTACGATTCCAGCAATTAAGTTGTCCAACTTCCGAATGGCTAATTTCTTACGCTCCAATTCCGTGCGCAACTTTTTTTCCTGCTGCGTTAAGACCGTAACCACCTTATTTTCCTTGGTCTTTAATACCTCAAGCGTTTTGGTTTCTTTTTCCTTTTCGACAATCACCTTCTTCTCTTCATTCTTCTTGAAAATAACTTGCTGCTTCTTGGTCATTAAATCCTGACGCGTCTCAAAAATTTTATTCGCCTGATCTTTTCGATTCTTCGTAAACTGACGTAAAAAATCCATGCGTCGCGTGAATTGACCAAAATCATTCGATAAAATCAAGAAACTGATTTTATTGGAAACTGTTGAAACCTTCTGTGACTCAAACAACATCAGCGCGTAATTCTTTTTTAAGCGCTCTAATTTGGCCGCAAGGATGTCACTTTCGCGGGCCAACTTCGTTGCTTCTGCCGCTAAGAGTTGTTGGTTTTCATTCAATATAGTAATCTGCTTTTTCTGCACCCCGATCTGCTGCTTCAACACATTCAGTTTACCTATGGATGCCTTCTTCTTTTTAGAGGTCCTAGAAATAATGGAATTCAACTCCTTGATTTTAGCCAAATTGTCCTTTTTCTGTTGTTCCAATTGCGTCTTCTTATCTACCTGCGCACTGGTTGAAAAACTCCAAATCAAACTAATTAAAACAAAAATATATCTCATGGTTTTGAATTCAATAATTTAACCGGAACACGAAACGGAAATTCCAATGGTGTGTCCAATAATTCTACTTTGGAATATTTGATGCTAATCACCGTCGACACTTGCTTGTTCTCCTTATTCTTAACATCCAACGTAATCAAACTCGAAAACGGAAAAACAACCTGATTTAAACTAGTGAATTCCTCAAAATCCATCGTCAATTTGTTTGCCGTAGGCTCATCGTTCACTAATATTTTTTTTAATTTTCGGTTTGGGCCAACCATATTATCGATCTTAATCCGCCCCGAATCTTGCTTGATAATAATATTTTCATTCTCCCGGATAACCCGTGAATTTTTACGCTTGAACGGCTGGTTACCTACAACCAAAGACTGTAACATCCGAAAGTCAATTCGAAAACCCATCATGACACTTAAACTGTCATAAGACATGTCAAAATATTGACCACTGATTTTTTGATAAAAACGCAAATGCTGTTGGTCAAAAATACCCGTCGCCCCCGTAATGCCCGTCTGACCAACATTCACCCAGATGATACTGTCACGCTTCATGCGTATGTCAACGGTATAATTGTCTTGATTATTGCCTGACTTCCAAACAACACGTGATTTTGCTTTTAGGTAGTTGAACCGTAAATCCTCCACCGCCTCACGTCGATCCGCCTCCGGAAGGAGCGGAACTTCTACTTTCTTAACCTCCGCCACCACCGCATCACGAACTAATGTATCCTGATGTATAGCTTGCACGATGACTACCGACTGCTTTCGCTGGCACGCGCCCACAACCACAAAGCAAAGGAGTATAATTACGTAGCGCATAGTTACCGGTAGGCATTAAAAAGTATACAAAAATATCTCAATTTTCGATAATTCGTAACATCTCAATCTTTTTATCAAGTAATTGATTTTCGCCAACTAATTTTTTGGCCTGTTTCCAGGCAACCACTGCATCATCTAAACGTCGCAATCGATAATAGGTGTCACCTAAATGCTCCCAAACAGTGGCACTCGTGGATTCCTTATCTGCAACCGCCAATTCTAAAAAAACCAGCGCCTCCGTAAACAAACCCTGCTGATATAATACCCACGCATGCGTATCCAAATAGGTCCCGTTCGTGGGAAATTTTTGAACTAATTTTTGTGACATCGTAGCCGCCTCCACCAATCGCTCCTTCCGCATAGACAAATAATAACTATAATTATTCAGCACATGCTCATCTTCTGGTTGCTTACGTAACACATAATCAAAAGCCTTCTCCGAATCCCGATACCTTTTTTGGGCCTGATACACATCGCCCAAAATTGAGTATAATTGAACATCCCATCCATCCTCTGGCTGTAAATGGGTCTTTGCTAATTCCAATGAAATCAAAGAACCGGCCACATTGCCTTTGATGTATTGCCCAAAACCCTTTTGAAAATGGAAAAAACCATGCGTAGGCCACAGCACCAAAGCCTCCTGCGCATGCACAATCGCACTATCAATCGCGCTTAACTCAAAGTCCAATTGGATGATACGCGCCCAAACTTCAATCTTACTTTTACCCAAGCGAGCAGCTTGTAAATAAAGCGCCAATCCCGATGCAAAGTCCTGAGAACTCACATACAAATCGCCTTGAATCGCTAAAAATCGAGGTTCCTGGGGATACATTTGAATAAAATGCTGCGTGACATCCAGTGCTGCAGCCCACTTTTCCTTCGTATCTATCAGCTCAAAAACCTTCAACGCAACCTGTGAAATCATTTCCGGATTTAACGAACGATCTTCCGAAGCCGCATGTAATTGACCTAAAGCAGCGCCAAAATCCTTTTCCTGAACATACACATGTGTGAGTAAAAGCGGAATCTGACCCTCTGTAGGAAATTGCTCCGCCAAACGCATGTATGCATTGCGCACGGAATCCCCCTTGCTTAACTCCCAAGCCACATCCATCTGATCCCAGCCAACTAAATTTTCACCTTCCTCCTGCGCAACTAATTGCGCTCCTAGCGCCAAAGCATCTAATAAACGTTGCTTTTTCAATAAAATAAATTGCTTCGTCCGAATGATTTCAGGATACTCCCCGATCCAACGGTTTGCCTTTTCCAAGGCCTCTAAAGCCAAATCGCCCTGCTCACTCCATAAATAAGCCTGCGCTAAAAGTAAATTTACATCTGGCTGCGATTCATCGTATTGAGATAAATGACGCAAACACACAATCATTTCATCAAATCGCCGCTCGCGCAATAGTAATTCACTATAAAACAAACCATAATCCAACGAGTAGGGCGACAGTTCATGCGCTTTTTTTGCGGCCATTAGCGCAAGCGCCGGTTTTGCCAGCGCCGCATACGATTTAGCAGCATAAAAATATAAAGCAGGCTCCTCTTTCATATGAGGAAGCATGCTTTCCCAAACTAAAATCGCCTCCTCGTAATCTCCTTTCGTATAATAACGCATTCCCTCCGCCATCAACTCTTCTTCCTTAGCCGGAGACAATACCCCTTTTTTTTGCGCATCCACGAAAGGTATGTTGGCCAAAAAACAGAAAAGAATCAAATAGACTGCGCGCATATTATTTTTGAACACTTCGAAGTACCTCATTCAATTGATCTAGCCAAACACGCGCCCCGCGTTGATTCCAATGAGAATCAGACTGATAAAAATAATGACTTGCATTTAACTTTAATCGTTCGGATGGATCAATAATCATTAATTTCCCAGCCCCAGCAACCTGAATACGGGACAAAAACTCATTGCCTTTTTCCGCTTCTAACAAGGAAACCGGATTCGGCATAAAGGAGAATAAGACCAAATCAAATCCTTTCGAAAGATAAAACGCTTGAATCTCCTCCATTTTTCGTAAGGTACCCACCACCTCATCATCCGAAATTTCACGGTACGAACTACCTTTTTCGTGCACATCCACCGTTTCATGCATATATAAATGATCCCCCGATTTAGAGCGGTGGACCTCGTGCGCAAGCCGACCGAATACGCGGTCATTCCAAGTGGCTTTCAGTTCTTTAATTGGCGAAAAGAGTGCCAGGTTAAATAGCGTAAATTCCAAATTCGCCTCTAAGTTTGGATGATATAATGCCGACTTGATTGTCTCATTCCATTGCTCCCACCACGGCAAAACCGGAGGGGGTGTCGGCTCAAAAACGGCCCTAATACGCTCTAAAAGAATCACATTAGCTATATTTCGCTCCACAGACTCAATTAACAACACCTTTTTTCGCCCCGAAGTAAATCCCTCTGCTCGGACTGGTACATGTTCCCAACGTCTAAAATCTAGCTTATTAACGCGAGCATAATAATCCGGTACCGTGTCCAAATAACTATACAAATAACTATCGCCTACGACATACAAATCAAGATCCTTTTCGGCTGGAAGCCCAGCAGGAACTTCAGTAAATTTCTCTTGTTTCGCAATCCGAAACTCCGGCAAATAAGATAACCCATACAAATCTCCAAAAGCATATTTATCCGAATGCAGAATTCCAGTGCCGGCATAACGCTCTTTGGTCAACTTCCGCATACCCGCATCCGAACTACTTAGGACGAGCGCCAGCAGACAGATGATAAACACGAAAAGGGCAACTATTTTTTTCATGCTAGAATTGGAAATAGATAAACTGTTTCAAACTGAAAACACCAAAGAAATAAATGCACGCGATGAATATAGGCATGAGCCACATAAAGTATTTTGAGCGTAGCTTACCGCGAATATCATAAATCAACAATCCGATAATTAATAGCGCACTAAAGCCTATTTCGGCAGGTTTTAAACCGAGCGTACCTACACCCACAGGCTCCGATAACCCTCGGAAAAACAAACGGATATCTGAAAAATGAGGCAAACGGAAAAATACCCACGCCAGCGTCACCAAACTAAAAGTCCACAAACGATACATCCATAAGCTGATACCCGATTGTGCATCAGCTGCCAACGAAGGAAATAGGCGATTTATGGTTAAGCCGGCCAATTGAAATCCGCCATGCAAGGCACCCCAGATGACAAAATTCCAACTAGCCCCATGCCAAAATCCTGACAACACAAACACAATCATGATGTTCAGATACCAGCGGGGAACAGAAACACGATTACCACCCAATGAAAAATATACGTAATCCTTGAACCAGGTTGAAAGTGAAATATGCCAGCGACGCCAGAATTCAGGGATGGATTTGGCGCTGTATGGTGCATTGAAATTCTCCATTAAGTTGAACCCCATCACACGCGCCGCACCGATGGCGATATCAGAATACCCCGAGAAATCGCAATAAATCTGAAACGAATAAAAGATCGCAGCTAAAATTAGTGAGCCCCCAGATTGCGAACCTAAATCTCCATAAATCGTGTCAACTAACAGCGCCAAGCGATCTGCGATGACCACTTTCTTGAAAAATCCTTGAGCCATCTGCAGCAAACCGAGCTTCACCCGATCGGTATCCCAGGTGTGTTTTTCGTAAAACTGATGAATCAAGTTTTGGGGACGTTCAATCGGCCCAGCTACCAGCTGCGGATAAAACATCACATATAAGGAGTAAATCCCAAAATTCCGTTCGGCTTTTTGATGCCCTCGATACACCTCGATCGTATAACTCATCGCCTGAAACGTGTGAAACGAAAGTCCGATGGGAAGTAAAATTTTCAACGCAGGAAAATTGAATTCCATCCCAAACAAATGCCCCACCCCAGTCAGATTATCGGTGAGAAAACCATAATATTTAAAGATGGCCAGCACGCCCACATTGGCTACAAGACTTAAAGCGAGACACCATTTTTTAGTAGCGCCCTCAAAACGTTCCAGGTAAATCCCAGCGAAATAATCGACGACAATCGTGAACCCCAAAATACCCAAATAGATGGGCATAAACGCCATGTAAAAATAGCAGGAAGCAAAAAGTAAAAGGGCCCACCGAAAACGGTGAGCCACTAAATAATAGGCACTGGTCACAATCCCAAAAAACACCAAAAATTGCAGGGAATTGAAAACCATGATAGATTTAGTTGAAAATCGCCACGTGAACGTGTAAGCTAGAATCATCAAAAGTCAATTCAGACGAAGTTCCTGGCAAAGTTGGCACAATCTCCAACGTCACCGCCTGAACTTCCTGCTGAATATAGCTCGCAAAATCCGTGATACTCGCATTCCATTCCGCCGAACTTGACTGCACTAAAATACTGATCTTGTCCACGACATCAAAACCCGAATCCTTCCGCAAATTCTGAATCCGATTCACAAATTCACGCGCCATTCCTTCGCTGACTAATTCCGGTGTCAAGGTATTATCCAAGGCAATCGTCATCCCAGCTTCCGAAGCTGTCAAATAACCTGGCATATCTTCCGTCAGGATTTCGATATCAGCTATCGCAATCTCAAATCCCTGAAGATTTGCCGCACCCGCCGCTTCAATTGTTGCTAAATCCGATGCCGACATACCCGTGATTACATCAGCTACCGCCTTCATATCTTTCCCGAATTTTGGCCCTAAAGCCTTGAAATTTGGCTTTACTTTTTTGCTTAAAACACCCGAGGCGTCATCTAGGTAATTGACCATTTTGACATTCACCTCCGACTTGATTAAATCTTCCACGCGGCGAATTTGCTCACGCACAGATTCTTGCAAAACAGGAACTAAAACTTGCGCCAAAGGCTGACGCACTTTCAATTTATGCACCTTCCGCAACGAGTGTACGAGCGAACAAATGCGTTGCGCCATGTCCATCGAAGCTTCCAAATCTGGATTTCTCCACGAGTCATTGACGGTGGTAAAGTTGGTCAAATGCACCGACTCTTCTCCCGTCAAATTCTTGTATAACCAATCCCCGTAAAACGGCGCGATCGGCGACATGAGTTGGGCTGCAGTCGCTAAACACGTATATAACGTTTGATAAGCTGCTGCCTTATCCGGCGAAATTCCTTGGTTGGTATCCTCCGGATTCCAGAAGCGACGTCTCGATAAACGCACATACCAGTTGGACAAATGATCACACACAAAATCCTGCACCGCACGACCTGCTTTCGTAGGCTCGTAAGCGGCAAAAGCTTCGTCAACTTCAGCCACTAAACTGCTCAATTTCGATAAAATCCAGCGGTCTAACTCGGTCAAATTAGGAGACGTTACCCCGTGAACTTCGGGAGAAAAACCATCCAAATTCGCATAGAGTGCAAAGAAATTATAGGTATTGGTTAACGTTCCAAAGAACTTGTTACGAACCTCTGTAATCCCAGCTAAGTCAAATTTCAAGTTGTCCCATGGCTGCGCATTGGTAATCATATACCAGCGCGTCGGGTCCGCTCCATATTTCGAAAGCGTATCAAAAGGATCAATGGCGTTGCCCAAACGTTTGGACATTTTGTTGCCATTTTTATCTAGCACTAATCCAGTAGAAACGACATTTTTAAATGCTACTGACTCTTCCACCATGGCCGAAATAGCGTGCAAGGTGAAGAACCAACCGCGCGTTTGGTCCACCCCTTCCGAGATGAAATCCGCTGGATAAGACTGCTTAAATATATCTTGATTTTCAAATGGATAATGCCATTGTGCGAAAGGCATCGCACCTGAATCAAACCACACATCGATCAAATCTAATTCCCGCCCCATCACGATTCCAGAGGCACTTAACACAAAAATAGTATCCACATAGGGACGATGTAAATCCGCTTCTCCCGCCTTCGCAGCGGCGATAAATGCTTCGTTTCCTGTGATTTGTTCCGCGTTTAATTTTCCTGAATTCAGCGCTGCTTGTAAGGCCTGAACTAAATCTTCAACCGAACCAAAACATAGTTCTTCCGAACCATCTTCCGTCCGCCAGATCGGCAAAGGCGTTCCCCAATAGCGAGAGCGAGACAAATTCCAATCCACTAAATTTTCCAACCAGTTTCCGAAACGACCCGTTCCGGTTGATTCAGGTTTCCAATTGATGGTATTATTCAATTCAATCAATTTGTCTTTTACCGCGGTCGTTTTGATGAACCAGGAATCTAATGGGTAGTAAAGGACAGGCTTGTCGGTGCGCCAACAATGCGGATAGGGGTGATCAAATTTCTGTACGTTGAACGCTTTATTTTCGGTTTTTAATTGGATCGCGATGCGCTCATCCACCGATAAATATTTATCTCTTCCTTGTTTGATTTTAGCCGCTTCTCTCTCCTCTTCCGTCAAATATGCCTCTTTTACAGGCTCAAGGGCATAATCTGTTACTTCTTGCACAAAACATCCTTGTCGGTTCACCAGCGGGACATCCTTCCCATTTTCATCCGTCACCATAATGGCCGGAATATTGTTTTGTTGGGACACCCGAAAGTCATCCGCACCAAACGTAGGCGCTGTATGCACAATTCCCGTTCCATCTTCCGTCGTCACAAAATCACCTAGTATGACACGAAAAGCAGGTGTTTTCGGCTGTACGTAGGGCATTAATTGCAGGTATTCCACTCCGTCTATATCAGCGCCCTTGAAAGTATCTACAATGCTGTAAGGTATAGTGGCTGGTTTTTTTTCAGCGGCTTGATAAGCCTCAAAATCTCCATTTTCAGCCGCAGCTTGGAAATAGTTCTTTACCAAATCCTTCGCTAATACAACATGAACAGGCAGGTAAGTATATGGATTAAATGTCTTGACTAAAACGTAAGCAATATTTTTTCCAGCAGTCAGTGCAGCGTTGGAAGGCAAAGTCCACGGAGTCGTCGTCCAGGCTAAAATATAAACGGGAGCACCCGCTGATTTTTCGAAAAGGAATGTGGATTTCGCTGTTTTTGAAACCTCAAATTGAGCGGTCAACGACGTGTCTTTCACATCCCGATAACAGCCCGGTTGGTTTAATTCATGCGACGACAAACCGGTTCCGGCTGCCGGTGAATAGGGCTGAATTGTATATCCTTTATAGAGTAATCCTTTGTCATAAAGTCGCTTTAACAAGTTCCAAACACTCTCGATGTAGGGAGTTTGGTAGGTGACATAGGGATTATCGAGATCCACCCAATAGCCCATTTTTTGCGTCAAATCATTCCACTGATCTGTGAATTTCATGACCGTTTCGCGGCATTTTTGGTTGTATTCTTCGACGGAAATTGACTTTCCGATGTCTTCTTTGGTGATGCCTAATTCTTTTTCAACTTGTAGTTCGACAGGAAGGCCGTGGGTATCCCAACCGCCTTTTCGTTTTACTTGTTTTCCTTTGAGGGTTTGGTAACGGCAAAAAATATCTTTGATGGTACGCGCCATCACGTGGTGAATCCCGGGTGTACCGTTTGCAGAAGGTGGACCTTCGAAAAAGGTAAACGTAGGCTTCCCCTCTCGAGAAGAAATAGACTTCTCAAAAATATCATTCTCATTCCAGAAATTTAGAACCTCGTCTGCCACGGCAGCATAATCCAAATTTTTGTATTCCTTAAAGGCCACAGTCTTGTTGTTTTTTATGAAATAATCGGCAAAATTGAGGCAAAAATAAGAAAAAATAACCAATAGTTAAGGCTCTATCTATGAACAAATCACGCCTCCGTCAACTTGCATTAGCCCGACGCAAAAATGTGTCGGAGCATGTGTTTGGTTTGTTGAATGAGTCGCTCCAACAAGAGTTTATGGATTTCATTACGAGCTTTCAGCTGCCGCATCGCATCATGAGTTTCCAGCCGATTGTGGAGCGCCGGGAAGTTCACATGTCATTTATCCATGAAACATTGGAGTCATTGGGGCATCAGCTTTGTTTTCCGAGAGTCGAAAATGAACATGATATGGTTGCTTATCAGGTGCAATCAAACGATTCTTTGCTGACTTCAGCTTTGGGAATTCAGGAACCTGATCCGGAATTATGCCAAAAAGTTAACATGGCAGACATTGACCTCGTGATTATTCCCCTATTGGCCTTTGATGCTAACGGAAATCGCGTCGGGTACGGCAAAGGATTTTACGACCGATTTTTGCAGGATTGTCGGCCTGACACCCTAAAAATTGGCGTCTGTTTAGATGAACCTGTGCAGCGTATTGATGATGTAGAGGCGCATGATATCCCGTTAGACTTGTGTATTTCGCCTACGGGCCTACATCTTTTCGACGGATTTTATCGCAAAAATCCTTTTGATTCAACGAGATAAGCCCTAATTTTGCGGGCTACAAAAACGCGTTGATTTGTGAAAATTTGGCCTTTATTTATCATTTTTTTCGTGCTCATGTCGGTCCAAGTGATTGCGCAGGGGGAAGGAAATGAACGTTTGTACTCAATTGAGCCGATCCAACAAGGTTTTAGGAAAAAGTATGTCTACAAGCGTCAGGTAATTGATAATCCGTTGGCCTTGCAAATTCCCTTACTTGAATCGAAAGACCCCGAGGTGAGTTTGGAGTTTTATCGGTTTAAATCGAAGCGAAATCTAATGAATTGGATTTCAAGCGCGGGGGCTGGTATATCCATTTATTCCTGGCTTTATCCGGGAAAAGTATCCAACGGATTTTCGTTGTCGACCGTGGGAGCGGCGGCCTTAATTAATTTTTATTTAGGAACAGTAAGTATGCGGCATTTAAATAAGGCTTTATCTCGATATAACTCGTTGGCTAAAACAAGTCCGCAATTGAGTTTGGAATTTACGCCGACTACCCCGACCTCCGGGTCGTCGTTGGCATTACAATGGAAGTATAATTTTTAATAAAATAAACATGAAAGTTGCTGTTGTAGGCGCCACGGGATTGGTTGGCGGCGAAATCTTAAAAGTATTAGCAGAGCGTAATTTCCCAGTCTCTGAAATCATTCCAGTTGCCTCTGAGCGCTCGATTGGTAAAAAGATTTCCTTTAAGGGAAAAGAATACGCGGTTTTAGGCTATGAGACAGCGATTGCCATGAAACCCAATGTAGCGATTTTTTCTGCAGGGGGGAGCTCTTCCTTGGAAATGGCCCCTAAATTTGCGGCAGCAGGCATTACTGTGGTGGATAATTCATCGGCGTGGCGCATGGACCCAACGAAGAAATTAGTGGTTCCAGAAATCAACGCGAATACCTTAACGCCAGCAGATAAGATTATTGCTAACCCGAATTGTTCGACGATTCAAATGGTGGTGGTGTTAAATCCATTGCACAAAAAATATAAAATTAAGCGCGTGGTTGTGTCGACATATCAGTCGGTGACCGGCACCGGAAAAGCGGCGGTTGACCAGCTGTTCGATGAGCGGGCGGGCAAAGAAGGTCCAAAAGTTTATCCACATAAAATTGACTTGAACGTATTACCCCATATCGACGTGTTTTTGGAGAATGGCTATACGAAGGAGGAGATGAAGATGATTTTGGAAACGAAAAAAATCATGATGGATGAGTCGATTCAGGTAACGGCGACGACGGTGCGTATCCCTACGATTGGGGGACACTCGGAGGCGGTGAACATTGAATTTGAGAATGATTTTGATTTAGCGGAGGTGCGTGCGATTTTGGAAAAAGAGGAAGGCATTATCGTTCAAGATGATCCAAAGAATTTCGTGTATCCGATGCCGATTACGGCACATGGAAAAGATGAAGTATTTGTGGGACGTATTCGTCGGGATGAGTCGCAGAAAAATACGTTGAACGTCTGGATTGTCGCCGACAATCTACGTAAGGGTGCGGCGACGAATGCCGTACAGATTGCGGAGTATTTAGCGGCACACAACTTGATTTAAACAGAAAGGCCGGTTACATCGGCCTTTTTTTAGCTATGACTAGACTTAGTGTAAATATCAATAAGATTGCGACGCTGCGCAATGCGCGGGGGGGCAATAACCCGGATGTCATTCAGGTGGCCTTGGATTGTGAGCGCTTTGGGGCGGAGGGCATTACGGTGCATCCGCGTCCGGATGAACGCCACATTCGCTATGCGGATGTTCGTGCGCTAAAGGAAGTTGTGACGACTGAATTCAATATAGAGGGCAATCCGATGGAACAGTCATTTATTGACTTAGTTTTAGAGGTCAGACCTGAACAAGTCACTTTAGTTCCGGACGTGTTAGGCCAAATCACCTCGAATCATGGTTGGGACACTATTCAGCACCAAAGCTTGTTGCAATCATTAATAGCGAAATTTAAGTCGGCAGGCATTCGAACCTCGATTTTTGTGGATCCGGTGATAGAGATGATCGAAGCGGCGGCGACTACTGGTACGGATCGCATTGAATTGTACACGGAACCGTATGCGGAAATGTTTGGTGAGAATCCGACACAAGCTGTTTCGGCTTATCGAAAAGCTGCTTTTCGCGCGGCGCAGTTGGGCCTAGGAATTAATGCGGGACACGATTTGAGTTTGGAGAATTTGGCCTTTTTTAAAGCCAATGTGACACCTTTAGATGAGGTTTCAATTGGGCATGCGTTGATTTGCGATGCCTTGTACTTTGGATTGGAAAATACGATTCAGTTGTATAAACGATCGTTAAAATAAAATCCAGGCGCGGGATGACCCGGCGCCTGGATTGAAAAATAATTACTCACGATCGCCTGTTAGAACAACTTGACCGCCAGCAACGGATAATTTGATGTTAGCTACTTTTCCAGATGCCCGTGAAAAGATGATATCTGCATCGTATCCCTGAATTGTAGTCGTAAATACATCGGCTGTTTTCCCTGCTTTTAATACGGCTCCCTCGGTTGGATTTGCATCCGAGCTCAACTGCAAAGAACCATCTTTAATCTCAATAATAATTTTCTTCACATATTCATTATCGGCCATTTTAAACGTAGCTGCATAATCAGCTAAACTCGCTCCACCTTCTTTTTTTCCAGCAAGTACTTGACCTTGCGCTTCGATTTTGATCCCTTTTACAACACCTGCATCGCGGACAAAAGTAATTGTAGCGTTCATGCTAGCTAAATCATATTGATCTGCTTGCTTGCCTGGAGTCAATTCTGCTTCGGGATATCCTTCGGCTGCCAACATAACTTTTCCTTCTTTAATTGAAATGGCAAATGATTTTACGTACGGATTTTCGTCTAATTTAAAAACTCCGGTATAATCTGCGGAAGTTCCTGTTTGAGCCAAACCTGCGAATGAACCCGCTAGCATTAGGCCTAGGAAGAATAATTTTTTCATATGTTATTTTAAGTTAAATTTTGACAAAAATAATGATTTATTGGAAATTGTGATACACCACTTGGCATAAAATCATTTTCAAAATTTTGTTTTACAAAAGATTTATCTACTTTTGGCCGGCCCAAGAGGTAACAATCAAAAAATTCGTTCAAATAATCAATAGGAGATACAATATGAGATAAAGTTCTACGTTAACAATTTTGAAATTTTATGATTAAAATTCAGGTTAGCGATGCGGCTTTATTATCAGCTTACATCCAAGGGGACGATAAAGCGTTTGAGACATTAGTCAAACGTAGTAAATCCAAAGTGTACACAACTATTTACCTGATCGTCAAGGACCGCTATGTAGCGGAAGACCTAATGCAGGAAGCCTATATTAAGGCCATCGACGTGATGAAGTCTGGGCGATACAATGAAGAAGGGAAATTTTTACCTTGGATTCTGCGTATTGCGCACAACATGGCGATCGATTATTTCCGGAAGGAGAAACGTTATCCAACAATTGTGCTGGAGGACGGGTCGAAATTGTTTAACAGTTTTCAATTTGCAGAGGACTCGGTTGAGGACATACAATTGAAGGCAGATCAAGTCGCAAATGTGCGGGAATTGATCAAAAAATTACCTGATGAACAACGCGAAGTGTTGATCATGCGGCATTATGAAGACTTAAGTTTTCAAGAAATCGCGGATCAAACGGGTGTGAGCATCAATACGGCCTTGGGAAGAATGCGCTATGCGCTTATCAACTTGAGGAAAATGCTAACAAAACAAGAGATTGCCTATGACGCAAAGCTTTACCCCAAATGACCTCATTAAAAATTTGTATGAGCCTGAATCGGGCTTCACCCAAAATTTATCTGCCAAAGAACGCTCGGAGTTAGCGTCCTTTAACCAGGTCAAAAACGCATTAGATCAAGCGGCTTACGAGCCCGCTGATCGTGTCGTCGATCGAATCCTCGCGTATTCAAAACACAAAGAGTCGATTAAATCCTAATCTTGAAATTGTTTCTTAATTTGCATGAAATTCAACACATGCAGAAGAAGGAACGATTTCAAGCTTTTATCGCGCATTTTTCCACCTCTTTTCCCGAGGCGGAGACGGAATTGCATTATCGTAATCCTTTTGAGTTGTTGGTGGCCGTGGTACTTTCCGCACAGTGCACCGATAAACGTATCAACCAGATCACGCCGGCTCTTTTTAATCGATTTCCGGATCCACAAGCGCTTGCGGATTCCAGCGTGGATGAAATTTTTTCGTATATCCGTTCGGTTTCCTATCCGAATAATAAAGCAAAACATTTGTTGGGCCTAGGCCAAAAATTAGTTGACCAATTTCAGGGTTCCATTCCCGTGACAATTGATGATTTACAAACTTTACCGGGCGTGGGGCGTAAAACGGCTAATGTGATTGCATCGGTTGTGTATAACCAACCGGCCATGGCGGTAGACACGCATGTGTATCGTGTTTCTCGCCGATTGGGCTTAGTTCCACAGACGGCAAAAACACCCTTATTGGTTGAAAAAGCACTGATTCGGCATTTGCCAAACGACATAATTCCTCGGGCGCATCATTGGCTCATATTACATGGGCGCTATGTTTGTGTGGCGCGCAAGCCACATTGTTTGGCTTGTGACATCAGTCATTTTTGTTCCTATTTTGCTAAAAATACCCCCAAATGATTGAGTTAATAGGTGTGTCAACGGCCCTACTGGGCGTATTTTTTTCCATGCGCCGCCATTGGATAGCTTGGGTGTGGAACATCATTTCTTCCGGGGTATATCTCTATGTCTTTTATACTAATCAGCTTTATGCGGATATGGAGTTGCAGGGATTGTTTATCGTTTTAGGATGTATCGGTTTATTTACATGGAATCGATCGGAACAAAACTGGCGTGCGGAGCGATCTGGTGTTACGCATATATGCATAGGCGTTATTTTTTCGTTGGCCATGGGACTTGGATTAGGCTATTTACATGCTAGGTATTTACCGGATGCATCTTATCCATTTTTGGATGGGGCGCTGGCCGGGTTTAGTGTCTGGGCAACTTGGTTAGCGACACAGAAAAAAATAGTGAATTGGATTATCTGGATTGGGGTGGACGTACTGTATGTAGGCCTATACATTCAGAAAGAAATGTGGGGGACAGCATGTTTGTACGCGGTGTTTATTGCACTGGCTATTCAAGGCTACCGAGATTGGTCAAATACCTTAAAATCAATTGATTAAAAAATAATAGACGGAACCTGTCGATTTCAATTATATAAATTTATCTTTGCATAAGCGAACAAATTTGTATTTGCAAGTGCTTGACTATTAGTCACTTACACCTTAATTTAATTTTTTTTATTATGGCGAACGAAGAAAAACTACGTTATTCAGCTGACGAATTAAAAGAGTTCGAAGCGATCATTCAAGGGAAATTGGCCGAGACCAATGCCGAGCTTAAGTATTTACGCGAAACGTTGCGAAAAAAGAATGATCCAGGTACAGATGATACATCGGGAAACTCGAAGGTCATGGAAGATGGTGCTAATACGCAAGAGAAAGAAAGTTTAAATCAGTTGGCGGTACGTCAACAAAAATTTGCGACTAGCCTTGAAAATGCCATGATGCGTATCAAAAACGGTACATATGGTGTTTGCATTGAGTCGGGCAAATTAATTTCAAAAGAACGTTTACGTTTAGTTCCGCACACACAGCATTCAATTGAGGCAAAGTTAAAACAACGGTAAATGGGATTTTTCGAAAACAATAGGCTGGTCGAACTAGTCACAAACTACTTGAAGACGCAGTTTGAGATCATCAAACTGGATATTCAGGAGCGTTTGGAAGCCTTATTGGAACGAATTTTCAAGTTCATTATTATTGCTTTTGCCTTTGGCATCGCCGGAATATTTGCCTTGATGGGCCTCGCGAATGCAATCAACCAATGGCTTTCTAGCGCATTTTGGGGCTATTTAATCGTAGCTGGAATAAGTTTAGTGGTGGGACTTTTATTAGTCGCTAGCTTTCGGGCTCCCCAACCAGAAAAAATTAGTGAAGAAGTAATCGAAGATGAGTCAGATAACTGAACAAAAAGCGGTGTTAGAAGCGAAGTCTTCTGCATACCAGCAGGAAATAGTAGAAGAAATTGCTGATATCAAGCAAATTGCGAAAGAGCGTGGCGGCCAAATCCTCATCGCAGGTGGCGTTCTTGCCGGAGCCTACTTATTATATTCCTTGTTTTCCGATTCTTCAAAAAAATCGGATAAAAACGAATCTTCTTTTATTGGGAATGCATTAACCTCGTATGCGGTAGGTATCGCGCTTTCGTTAGCGAAAGATCAGTTAGTTGATTATTTGAAAAAGCTCGAATCAGAGTCCTCCAAATAACCTACCTTTGGCAATCCTCCAAGGTTTGCCAAAGGTAAGGGGGCATTAATTTTCCATTAAATACGCCTTAATAAAATCATTTATTTCACCGTCAAGTACGGCATCCGTGTTGGACGTCTGATGGTTTGTTCGGTGGTCTTTTACACGGCGATCATCTAATACATACGACCGGATCTGCGACCCCCATTCAATTTTCTTTTTACCTGCTTCCACTTCCGCACGGGCTGCATTGCGCTTGTCGATTTCGATTTGGTATAATTTAGATTTCAAGAGACGAAGTGCCACTTCTTTATTCATCAACTGCGAACGTTCTTGTTGGCACGCAATAATAATCCCCGAAGGCTTATGCGTCAAGCGCACTGCAGTCTCAACTTTATTGACATTCTGTCCTCCAGCACCACCTGAACGGAACGTATCCCAATCAATGTCGGCCGGATTAATTTCAATTTCAATCGTATCATCTGCTAGCGGGCAAATGTAGACGGAGGCGAAAGATGTGTGCCGACGGGCATTCGAGTCAAACGGCGAGATACGCACTAAGCGGTGAACGCCGTTCTCCGACTTCAAATTACCATAGGCAAATTCACCATCGACTTCGATGGTGACAGATTTAATTCCGGCCACGTCGCCTTGGTTTTCGTCTACTAAACGCACTTTAAAGCCATTTTTCTCGGCCCACATGTGGTACATGCGTAGCAGCATGGCGGCCCAATCTTGTGATTCGGTACCACCGGCGCCGGCGTTGATTTCAAGTACAGCGCTCATGTTGTCGCCTTCTTCCGACATCATTTTTCGGAATTCGAGGGATTCGAGTAAGGCTTCGAGTTTGGCACCTTCCGAATCTACTTCGGGTTCTGAGGCCTCCCCCATTTCATAAAATTCCCAAATAGTCTCTAGATCGTCTTGTGCGCGGGATAATTGGTCAAATCCATCTGTCCAAAATTTCAGCCCACGCATTTCGCGCATGGTACTTTCCGCTTTGTCAGGATTATTCCAAAATTCGGGATCTAACGTAACCGTCTCCAGTTCGGAGATTAAATATTTCTTGTGATCGTAGTCAAAGATACCTCCTTAAAGCCTCTATTCTGGCTTTCAGGTCATTGAACCTGTCTCTAGTCATGTGTTTTTCTTCTTTATAAAGTGCAAATATACCCGATTTTGTGCTAAATTGCGGCCTCATTCATTTAAATCAAGCAATAAAATGGCGCAACAATACGATTTGATCGTGGTAGGCACAGGCCCGGGAGGTTATGTAGCAGCTATCCGAGCTTCTCAATTAGGTTTAAAATGTGCAGTCGTGGAGAAAGAATCTTTGGGGGGCATTTGCCTGAACTGGGGATGTATTCCTACTAAAGCCTTATTAAAATCTGCCAGTGTCTTTGAATACATCAAACATGCAGCTGATTACGGAATTAAAGTAAAAGGAGCCGAGGCCGACTTCCCAGCGGTGATTGCGCGTTCACGTGGTGTGGCGGATAGCATGAGCAAGGGGGTTCAGTTTTTGATGAAGAAAAACAAGATCGACGTGATCATGGGATTCGGAAAAATCCAACCGGGCAAAAAGGTGGAGGTAACGGATGCAGATGGTAAAGCGACGATTTACGAAGGAAAAAATATCATGATTGCGACGGGAACTCGGGCGCGTGCATTACCGAATATCCCAATTGACGGTGAAAAAGTGATTGAATACCGGAAGGCGATGACTTTGGAAAAGCGACCGGATTCGATGGTGATCATCGGTTCAGGTGCGATCGGTGTAGAATTTGCATATGTATATGCAGCGATGGGAACTAAAGTAACGATCGTAGAATTTATGCCAAACATCGTTCCCGTAGAGGATGAAGATGTATCCAAAGAATTGGCGAAGCAGTACAAGAAAATGGGTATCGACATTTTGACATCGTCAAGTGTTGAGTCTGTGGATAGCAAAGGAAAAGGTTGCAAAGTGAGTGTTAAAACGCCAACCGGCAATCAAGATATCGTATGTGATATCGTGTTATCTGCGGCGGGTGTGATTTGCAATTTGGAAAATATTGGTTTGGAGGAAGTGGGTATCATTGTGGACAAGGGACGTATTCCTGTAAACTCTTGGTATGAAACGAATATCCCTGGGTACTATGCGATTGGGGATATAACTCCGGGTCCAGCTTTGGCACACGTGGCATCGGCAGAAGCCATTATTTGTGTGGAAAAAATGGCTGGTCACAAGACGGAGGCATTGGATTATACAAACATTCCAGGCTGTACGTATTGTACGCCAGAAATTTCTTCGGTGGGTATGACTGAGAAAAAAGCAATTGAAGCTGGTTATGATATTAAAGTAGGTAAGTTTCCATTCGTGGCTTCTGGAAAAGCGACAGCTGCCGGAGCGCGTGATGGTTTTGTGAAAGTCATTTACGATGCCAAATACGGTGAGTTATTAGGCGCACACATGATCGGTTACAATGTAACTGAGCTGATTGCGGAAGCGGTTGTCGTACGTAAATTAGAAAGTACGGCTTACGAGATTATGAAATCGATTCATCCACACCCGACCATGTCAGAAGCCTTTAAGGGCGCGACGGAAGCGGCTTATGGAGAAGCGGTAGATTTATAAAATGAAAGAGGAGCTCAAAAGGCTCCTCTTTTTTATTTGTGTTTTTTATAGCGCAAAATAGGCCTCTGTGCCTCCCTCAAGCCAGTCGGCGCCGGGAATCATTACCGCGGCATCTGCTGAGCGGCCCCCGCCTTTTCCACAAACCGTGATGATCGGTTTATCGGTTGGCAATTCGTGTAATCTCTGCGCGAGTTCTTTGAGCGGAATGTTTTTCGCCCAAGGAATATGTCCTTCTTCGAATTCGTTCGCATTGCGCACATCGAGCACAAAGACTTTCCCGTGTTTTAATAGTGGCTTAAAGTCGGCTTGGGTCATCACTTGATTTCCCGCACTTGAATTTGTTGGTACGCCACCTTGCTTTTAGGATCGTGTGCTTGAATCGCAATGGTTCCTGGTTGAAGTTTACGCGGATCGGTGCCGTTGGCACGTTCAGCGGTTTCAGTATAATCGATCACGGTTTGGCCGTTGATTTTCGTTGTGATTTTATTTCCTTGAACGATTACATTCAGGTCAAACCACTCGCCGTCTTTGGCGTAGGTTTCTTTGGCATCTTGAATGCCATAGACAGAAGCCGTACGTCGCCAGTCGGTGTGCGAATTATTCACCTGAATTTCATAGCCTTGTTTTGGCCAGTCTTTTTCTAGGAAAGCGGTACATACATATAAGCCAGAATTAGCACCTGGATAGGTTTTCACGCGGGCGTGTACTTCGAAATTTCTAAGATTAAGGCCTTCGTAGAAGAGGTGAGCGCGGGGGCCTTCGATGATGAGTTCACCGTTTTCGACGCGGAAGGAAGTGGGGTTTTCGCTGGTTTTCCAGGCTTTGAGGTCTTTGCCGTTGAACAGGTCTTTCCATTGAGCGTTGGAAGTGAAACTAGCGAGTAGCAGGAGGATTAGGAGGTTTTTCATAAGGATGTAGGTTTAGATTATAAGTTTATTTGCAAATTAATTTATAAAAAGGTAAGTCCTATTCTTTTATTCAATCCAACTTCAAAAATCTTAATTAGCGTCGAGAGTTGTATATTTCCTTTGGCATTCTCAATTTTTGAAATGTAGCTTTTTTTTGTCCCCGTTTTCTCGGCCAATTGTTCTTGCGTCAGATTTGCTTCTTTTCTCGCTTCTTTAAGCATTTCACTTACGATAAACATATGCGCGTTTTTCTCAAATTCGGTTCTAGATTGGGAGCCAATTTCTCCGTGTTCTAAGTTGATTAATTCTTCAAAATTTTGAACTCCAGCGTATGTATTCATGAACTTATTTTTTTAGCTTGAAGTAGTCCTCCATTAATTTTAATCCTTTTTCAAGTTCTGATTTAGGAGTCTTTTGAGTTTTCTTTTGAAAAACATTTAAAAGTACGATAATAGAACCTTCATCAAAACAACAAAATATTCTATAAATATTCGATTTATACTCAACTCGAATTTCATAAAGTCCATTTGTTCCTGTTAAATGTTTAAAAAATTTCTCGGGAACTTGGTTTGTTTGTCTAATTAATTGAAACACATATTTAATTTTCGTCTTCAGTTTTTCATCTTGGATGGAGTAAAACTCAATAAAGTAATTTCCATAAAAGAGTATGGTTCTTTGCATTTAGCAAAGTTATCTCGAAAGATAACATTTTAAATATAAAAAACTGATAACTAGTTGAGAAAATGAAGATTATCAATTCATTGATAATGTCTACAAATCAAGCACAATACGCAAATTAGCTTTCAACTTCAACTGTTGTGCCTGCGTCAATCGACCTAATTTTGATATCAATCGCGTATTATCGATGGCCCGAATTTGGTCTACCAACACATCACTCAATTCATCTAATTGACCTTTTGCCAAATGTATTCGCAGGTATTCTAATTCCTGTTGGACATTGGTTGTTACTGGACAGATAAGCGTGGACAAATGTATGGTATTCAATAGATCTGTCTGAACAATAACAACTGGCCTTGTTTTGCCAGCCTCTGTGCCTTTGCTCGGATTTAAATTCGCCAACCAGATATCATATTGCTTAATTTCCATCGAAAAGCTGATCGAACTCCCGCAAAATTTCCATGGATTCAAGGGCAGCCACGGCAGATTCCTTAGCTAAAGCCTTTTTCAATAATCTTCTTTTTTGTACCAGATTATACATATTGACCGCTTCGTTGATATACCGATTCCGCGCCAAGCGCAATTGTGCCGTTATTTCTTCCGTTTCGTTAAAAATATCGTCGTCCAACTTAAGCGATAAAATTTTCATATGTTTGATTTTTTTCAAAGGTATATATTAATAGTATATACCGCAAGTCTGTAGACAGATTATCAATTCATTGATATGACAAATAACTTAGCATCAATAAAATTCAAAGCCGGAATCTTTACGTTCCAATCAAAAATTAGATTAACCTGCTCTCATAAACAAAAAAGCCTCCCAGCTAACGCTGAAAGGCTTCGTAGAGGGGAAGGGATTCGAACCCTCGGTAAGCTTGAGACCTACACACGCTTTCCAAGCGTGCTCCTTAAACCACTCGGACACCCCTCTAATTGGGATGGCAAAGTTATCAATTTATTTTGACGAATCGAAAAAGCCATCCATATCCTTTTTGAACTGAATCAAAGATGGTTTGTGGATGTAATACATGTGGCCCGACTCATACATTTTGATGTCCACCCGGCTCCGTTGCTCCGGACGTAAAAACATGTGCTCAATGTCATATAAAGCCGTAAAATACGGGGTCGCAAAGTCATAATACCCACAACCTAAATACACCTTCAACGCCGGATTCTTCGCCATCGCATCCCGCAAACTCTCCGCCACATTCAAATACTTATTCTGCACATTCTTGTACGACCACGGATACACATCCCCAAACACATTATAGCCCTTCTCCTCCTTAAACTTCAATTCCTTCTGCATATACGCGTTGATCGTCGACGTAAACGGCCCGTCTATGTTGGCAAACGATGGATCAAAATCCACATATTCCCCCCCATCATCCAAGTTCCTTCCGGTAAAGCGAGCATCCAAACGACCCACGGACAAACCATCCGCCCGACGCAAGGATTTATAAAAACGATTCTCGTCTACACGTAAATTGGACTGCAAACACAATTCTTTGGAAAGTCCCGTCCAGTAGGCCAACTTACCAGCAATCGCGTCCTTTTCCGCGGCCGACATCCATCCGCCCTTAATCAATGCCGAGGCATATTCACCAATCGACCAAGCCTCAGATTCTTTTAAAATATCTGCCAAAGGGCGTGACTGCAAGGCTGGAGC